>NZ_JBYIQP010000047.1:0-49831 GCF_057707665.1 Actinacidiphila sp. bgisy167
CTAGGCCGCCGACGACACTGGTGCCGCCGCCGAAGGGGACGACGGCGAGGCCGTGGTCCGCGCAGACCGCGAGGACGGCGAGGACCTCGTCGTGGCCGGCGGGCAGCACGACGGCCGCCGGGGTGCCGCCGACGTCCCCGGCACGGCTGCGCAGCAGGTCGGGGGTGGACTTGCCGCGCGTGTGGCGGATCCGGCTCTCGGCGTCCACGCGCACGTGGGCCGGGTCGCCCACGCAGCCGACGAGGTCCCGAAGGGCCTTCGCGGTGAGCGGGGACGGGGGAACGGTGATGTCCGCCAGCGCCACCGGCCCGGCGTCACGGGGCCGCACCCCCAGCAGGTCCCGCAGCAGGCCGACGACGGCGTCGGGCAGCGGGGCCGCCTCGGCCGGATCGCCCCAGCCGCTCCACATCATGTCCACGGGCTCGTCCTCACCGGTCGGTTCCGGGGTTTCCGTCTCGTGCGGCAGCACGGGCATTACACTGTGACAGATGACGCCTCTTCGTCACAACACTTGGACGGCGGATCCGGTGCTCGACACGGTCCGCGACTGCGTCCTGGCCGTCGGCGTCCGCCGCACCACCCTGACCGACGTGGCCCGCAGGGCCGGCGTCTCCCGGATGACGCTCTACCGGCGCTGGCCCGACGTCCGCACGCTCGTCGGCGACCTGATGACCCGCGAGTGGGTGTCGGTGGCCCTGGCGGCGATGCCCGAACGGCGCGAGGGCGGCAGCGCCCGGGCGCATCTGGTGGAGGGGCTGGTGACGGGGGTGCGCGCCTTCCGCGCCCACCCGTTGTTCGTCAAGATCCTCGACGTCGACCCCGATCTGCTCCTGCCCTATGTGCTGGACCGCCGGGGCGCCAGCCAGGACGCGCTGCTGGAGCTCGTCGCCGGTGTCCTCGAGGAGGGCCACACCGACGGCTCGGTCCGCCCCGGGCACCTCGTGCGGCAGGCCCGTTCCGTGCTGCTGATCGTCCAGTCGTTCACGCTCTCGCTGCGCACCATGACCGAGGAGGACGAGCCCGGCCTGACCTCCGAGGCCTTCCTCGGGGAGCTGCGGGACATCCTGGAGAGGACCCTCGCCCCATGAGCCCCATGAGCCCCATGAGCCCCATGAGCCCTACGAGCCCCACGAGCAGCCCGGCCCCCTCCCCCGCGTCCTCGCTCACCTCCGTGCGGCGCGCCCGCGAGCTCGCGGAACTCACCGCCGGCGTGCCGGTGGACGTCCTCGTCGTCGGCCTCGGGGCCACCGGCGCGGGGACGGCCCTCGACGCGGCGTCCCGCGGGCTGTCGGTCGCCGCGATCGACGCCCACGACCTGGCCTTCGGCACCTCCCGGTGGAGCTCCAAGCTGATCCACGGCGGCCTGCGCTACCTCGCCGCGGGCCGGCTGGACGTCGCGTACGAGAGCGCGGTGGAGCGCGGCGTGCTGATGCGGCGCACCGCCCCGCACCTCGTCCGCCCGCAACCCTTCGTACTGCCGCTGACCCCGCTCGTCTCGCACCGCCAGGCCGCGCAGGCGTGGTCCGGCTTATGGGCCGGAGACGCGCTGCGCCTGTCGGCGCGGACGGCGCGGGCCACACTCCCCGGACCGCGCCGGCTGTCCGCGGCGGAGACCCGGCACCTCGCGCCGGCGCTGCGTACCGCCGGACTCCGCGGCGGCCTGCTGTCCTGGGACGGGAGACTCGCAGACGACGCCCGGCTCGTGACCGCCATCGCCCGGACCGCGGCGGCGCACGGGGCGCGGATCCTGACGCGTGTGCGCGCGCTCTCGCTCAGCGGCTCGGGCGCCGTCGTCCGCGACGAGCTGACCGGCGAGGAACACACGATCCGGGCCCGCGCGGTGGTCAACGCCTCCGGCGTGTGGGCGGGCGGTCTCGTCGACGGCCTACGGCTGCGGCCGTCCCGCGGCACGCACCTGGTGCTGCGCCCCGACAGCCTCGGTGGTTCCGGCGGCCTCGGCGGCCTGCCCGCGGGTCTGCACATCCCGATCCCCGGCGAGTCCCACCGCTTCGCACTCGTCCTGCCGCAGGGGGACGGACGGGTGTACATCGGGCTGACCGACGAGCCGGTCGACGGCGCCCTCCCCGATGTACCCGAAGCACCCGAGACGGACATCGGTTTCCTGCTCGACGTGCTCGGCACAGCACTCGAGGTCTCCGTCCGCAGGTCCGACGTGGTGGGGGCGTTCGCGGGGCTGCGGCCACTGCTCGACCCCTCCGCCGACGGGACGGGCCGCACCGCCGACATCTCGCGCAAGCACGCGGTGCTCACCTCCGGTGAGGGAGTGGTGACCGTCGTCGGCGGCAAACTCACGACGTACCGCCGCATGGCCGAGGACGCCGTCGACGCGGTCGTCTCGGCCCGCGGGCTCCGCGCCGGACCCTGCCGCACCGCGTCGCTCCCGCTCGTGGGAGCCGCCGCGCCGCGGCTGCTCACCGGGCTCAAGGCCCCGCGCCGTCTGGTGCGGCGCTACAGCACCGAGGCGCCCGCCGTGCACGCCCTCGGAGACGCCGACCCCGCCCTGCGCAGACCGGTCGTCCCCGGCCATCCCGTCACGCACGCCGAACTGGTGTGGGCCGTGCGCCACGAGGGCGCGCTCGACACCGGTGACCTCCTCGACCGGCGCACCCGCATCGGACTCGTCCCCGCCGACCGCGAGGCGGCGTCGCGGGCCGCCGAGGAGGCACTCTCCCGGGCGTGAACCCGTCGTTCCCGCGTCACGTGCCGCGGCGCTGCCGGGGTCGCCGCCTGTCCGGCGACCAGGCGGCGCGGGGGCCCTCAGGCCGCGTCGACGTCCCGGTGGATCACGCGCGAGACGTTCTCGACGGTGGCGATGCCGGAGGCCATCGTCGGGTCGTCGTCGGTGAGGACGGCGATGCTGTAGTCGTGCCCGCCGCCGGTGAAGACGCCCAGGCTGTGCACCCGCCAGCCGTGGGTGGCGCGGGAGAGCCAGCCGTTCTTGACGTGGACGACCGCGGTGCCCGGGGCGCCCGCGGGGGTGCCCCAGCGCTGGGAGGGGACGACCTCGTTCATCAACTGGAGGGCGTAGGCGCGCGATGTGTCGCCGAGCACGGCGTTCGGAGCCGTGAGCAGGTCCAGGAGCTTCTGCTCGTCCCCGGCGGTGATCTGGGTGAGGCCCCAGGTCCCGCCGGAGCCCGGCACGGTGTGGTTCATCCCGGCGGCGGCCAGGAAAGAGCTGATCTTGGCGACGCCGAGCTGCTTCCACAGCGCGGTGGTGGCGTCGTTGTCCGACCGCGTGATCATGGCCGTCGCGAGCCGGGTCTCGTCGGGGGTGAGGTCGCGGTGGTGCTGCTGGGCGTCCCGCAGGAGCGTCGCGAGTACGGTGACCTTGACCGTGCTGGCGGAGTCGAAGTGCTGGTCCGCGCGCAGCGTGCACGACGTGCCGGTCGTGCGGTCGTGCAGGGAGACGGCGGTACGGGCGGTGCCGCCCTCCAGCGCCTTCGTGATGTCCCGCTGCAGTTCCGAGGCCAGCCCGGGCGCCGCCGAGCGGCAGCTCACCTGGGGCGCTACGGGGGCGGCCTCCGCTGTGGCGGCTCCCGCGGCCACCGGGACCGCCACAGCCGCGAGGACCGCGGCCGCCATGCCCCGCCGGGATATGCGCGTATGACCCATGCCACGTGGTCGACCCATGTCACTCCGTTCATCGGGTTGTCGCCGGTCGTGCTGACTGCCCAGTGTGGGCGGGCGGTTGGACGGGACGGAATGTGACGTCGGCTACGTCCGGCCGGGGCGGTGCGGGCTCCTGTGGGCCCCGGCGCGGTCAGGCGCCCGGGCGGCCCGGCGGTGCGCCGGGGCACGACTCGCGGCCGCGGCCGCGGGGCGGCGTACCGGTGTTCCGCGGTGCTGTCACGGCGGGCGAAGCCCCCGATCCCCAGCGTGTTCCGTGGTGCTGACGGTCGGTCGACGCCGCCGGGGCCGCGGCCACGGGTCGCCGCCGCAGCCGGAGAGCGTGAGTGTCGCCCGGTTCGCCGGCGACCTGGGGACGGGTCCCGCGCGCAGGCCGGCAGGCTCGTCCGAACCGTGGCGATATGCCCGGGATGTGAGGAAGATCGCACCCGCCCCGCCGCCTCCGGGTCGGCGGCCCTGCCGCAGCGCCCCCGCAGACCGATGGCCCTCGGTCGCTCCCTCCCCGCGGCCGCACGACCGCATTGGGCAAGGCCGTCGTGCCGCGCCGGCCGGCTGCCCGGGGCCGGTTGCCGCAAGCGGCAGGCAGGACGGCCGCCGTTCCGTGCGCACATGAGGGTATGCGGGCGGGCCGGGGCCGACGCCCCCTACCCGCCGCACCGGCATTCCA
The DNA here is from genome assembly GCF_057707665.1 of Actinacidiphila sp. bgisy167. Taxonomy (NCBI): domain Bacteria; kingdom Bacillati; phylum Actinomycetota; class Actinomycetes; order Kitasatosporales; family Streptomycetaceae; genus Actinacidiphila; species Actinacidiphila sp. bgisy167. Next base: position 4,316 of record NZ_JBYIQP010000047.1, read on the forward strand.
GGGCGTTCCGGCAGTCCGCGCGAAATGCGCTTGGCAAATGGTCAAGATTCGTTGACCATTGCTCCATGCCAACCGACGATCTTCCCGAGGCGTTCCACGTCACCACGGACGAGCAGTTGCGCGCCGTCTCCAATCTCACCCGTCACCGGATCATGGCTGTGCTCCGCTTCGAGCCCGCGACGATCACGCAGATCGCCGAGCGCGTGGGCCTAGCCAAGGGCAGTTCCAGCTACCACGTACGGCTGCTCGAGCGGGCCGGCCTGGTCAAGGTGGTCCGGACCCGGAAGGTCCGGGGGGTCACCGAGCGGTACTACGCCATGGCCGCGCGGTCGATCGTGCTGCCGGATCCGGGCGAGGGAGGCCCCGATGTGCTGATGCGGAACGCGGTGGCGGATCTGGAAGCAGCGCCGGTGGACGGCGAACGGCACGTGCGGATGGCGCATCTGCGGCTCACCGATGAGCAGTTCGCGCAGTTGGGGGCGCGGCTCGAGGCATTGGCCGACGAGTACCGGGAGCTGTCCGATCCGTCGCTGCCGGACGCGTCACTCGTCTTCGCCCTGTTCCACCCGGCGTCGCGCACGCAGGCCGGAGGTGACGCCACATGACCTCGGACGAGCTCAAGCTGCCGACCGAATTCGGGCGGCTGTGGACCGCGCAGACGGTGTCCTCGCTCGGGGACGGGGTGTCGCATGCCGCGCTGCCGCTGCTCGCGTTGGCCTTGACGCGGGATCCCATCGCCCTCGCCGTCGTCACGGCGGCCGGAACACTGCCGTGGCTGCTCTTCGGGGTGCTCGGCGGTGCGCTGGTGGACCGCTGGGACCGCAGGCGCACGATGTGGGTCACGGACGCCGCACGTGCGGTGCTCCTCGTGATACCGGCGGCAGCCGCGGCGCTCGACCTGCTGAGCATCCCGCTGCTCGCAGCAGTCGCCTTCCTCCTCGGCCTCGGCGGGCTCTTCTTCGACACGGCCGCCACGGCCTATCTGCCGGATCTGCTCGGTCGCGTCCCCGCACTCCTGGAGCGCGCCAACTCCCGCCTGCGCGGCGCCCAGACCGCCGCGTCCGGCTTCGCCGGGCCGCCCGCGGGCAGTGCCCTGCTCGCGCTCGGGCGGGCGGTTCCGCTGCTCGCCGACGCCGTCTCGTTCGCCCTCTCCGCGCTCCTCATCCGCTCGCTGCCTGCCGCACCCCGGCCCGTACCGCAGGCCCGTGAGTCGCTGCTGCGGCAGGCACGGGCCGGTGCCTCGTACGTGTTCCGGGACCCGTTGCTGCTCGGGCTCGCGCTGCGTCCGGCGGTCGGGAACATCGCCTTCCTCGCCGTGGAGACCGTACTCGCCCTGTTCGCGCACGACCGTCTCGGAATCGGCGCCCTCGGCTTCGGTCTGCTCCTCACGGCCGAGGCCACCGGCGGTCTGCTCGGCGCGGGCATCGCCTCCTCCGTAGGCCGGCGACTCGGCACCGGCGCCGCGCTGACCTGCACGGCGGCAGTCGAGGGACTCGCGGTCCTGGGCCTTGCCGCCGCCCCCGACCCGTACGTCGCGGGCCTCGCGCTCGCCGTCTGCGGAGCGGGTATGGGCGCCACGATGGTGCTAGGCCCCTCCCTCCGCCAAGCGATCGTGCCCGCGCACCTGATGGGCCGGGTCGCCTCCACCTCCCGCATGCTCGCCATGTGCGCCGCCCCGTTCGGCGCCTTCCTCGGCGGCTGGCTGGCCACCGTGCACGACGTGCGCACCCCGCTCTTCGCCGCCTCCGGCCTCCTCCTGACCATGACCACCGTCACGGCGACCATGACCGGCAACCGCCGCATCGAGGCGGCGCTGCGGGCCGCCGCCCCGGCCGATGATCCCGGTCACCCGGAATCCCGCGGTCCCCTCAAGGAGCGTGTCGGCTAGGGCTCCGCGAGGTCGTCGCCCTGACGCCCGATGTCGTGCGGCCGCTCCGGCACGCACACCATGAGCGCATCCCGATCCACCGTGCCCTGCGCCGGAGCAGCGACGTCGTCGACGGCGGGACGCAACTGCGGGACGGGCGCCCGGCGTCCGGGTGCCGGCGCGTCACCTCCCGTGCCCCCTGAGCCGGTCGTCCCTCATGCCGCCTTCGCCGACGGGTCCGTCTCTGACGCATGGCGGACGGCGGTGGCGGCGGGCTGGGGGACGGCCGGCTCGCGCCTCATCAGGTCGTCGCCCGCGCCGAGGACGGCGACCTCGAGGGCGGTCTGCGCGTAGACCCGGGCCGAGCGGATGAGCCGGTGCATGAGAGAGGACATCGCAAGCCTCCTGGGCGGGTGGAAGGTGGAAGGCTGACCCCCGCGGCCCGGTGCGGGCGGGCCGCTGAGCCGGCTCGGGTGCGGACCGTCGCGGGGTCGGACCGTGCGGCGATCTCATGACAGCCACGCTACGGCGCTTCCCCGTGCCGACGCTTCGGGCGGAAGTACGACCCTGATCCAGGGTCACTCCGACTTTCGGTCGAGTGCCGGATCTCCACCTCGGGACCTGCCGGGCGGCTACCGTTCCACGAGCCCGGAGCGCCACGCCCACAGGGCGATCTCGACGCGGTTGCGGGCGGAGAGCTTGTTCTGGACGTTTCCGAGGTGCGTCTTGACCGTTCCCAGGGACACGAAGAGCGCGGCCCCTATCTCCGCGTTGGTCAGGCCCTCGGCGACGAGACGGACGACCTCGGTCTCCCGTGCGGACAGACCCGCTCCCGACGGGACGAGGGTGCGCGGCGGCCGCAGGCCCTTCAGCAGGCGGATCGTGATCGCCGGGCTGACCAGGGCCTCCCCGGAGTACGCCGCGCGCACCGCCTCGGTGAGCAGGGCCGGGCCGGAGTCCTTGAGGAGGAATCCGCAGGCGCCGCTGTTCAGGGCCTCGTACACATACTCGTCGTCGTCGAAGGTGGTGACGACGACGACCTTCGGAGAGGTCGTGGAGCCGGGCCGGTTGAGTTCGCGCAGCGCCTGCAGCCCGTCCATCCGCGGCATGCGGATGTCCATGAGGACGACGTCGGGTGCGAGCGCGCGGGACATCTCCAGGGCCCGGACGCCGTCGTCGGCCTCCCCGACCACCTCGATGTCGTCCTCAGCGCCGAGGATCAGCGAGAAGCCGGTGCGGACCATGGCCTGGTCGTCGGCCAGCAGGACGCGAATGGTCACCGGGCTCCTCCGGTCGGTATGTGTGCCCGTACGGTCCAGCCCTTCGGGCTGTTCGGGCCAGCGCTGAAGGAGCCGCCGAGCGCCGCCGCCCGCTCCCGCAGACCCTTGAGGCCGTAGCCGCCGTCCGGCGCGCGGCCTTCCCTTCCACGGTCGCGGCCGTCCCGGCGGGGACCGTCGTCGGAGACTTCGACCGTCACGACGTCGGGCCTGTCCTCGCGGCGGACCAGGATGTCCAGCGACCGGGCGTCGCCGGCGTGCTTGCGCACATTGGTCAGCGCCTCCATGACCACCCGGTGCACGGCCGACTGCACGTCGATGGGGACCGTGTCGACCTCCCCCTCGATGCTCAGCCTCACCTCCAGACCGCTGTCGGAGGTGAAGTGACCGGCAAGGGAGGCGATGTCCGCGATCGTGCCCGTCGGCGCGAACCGGACGTGGGCGTCGGGTTCCCGCAGCAGGGTGACCATGCGGCGGATGGCGGTCATGGCCTCCTCGCCGGCCGCCTCGATGCGCTCGAGGGCCGGGAGCACGGCCTGCGGCTTGCTCGCCGCCACGGCCCGGGCCGCCTGGGCCAGCACGACCATGCCCGTGACGTGGTGGGCGACGTAGTCGTGCAGATCGGACGCGATGGCCGTCCGCTGCGCCTGCTGGGCCGCGAGCACCTGCCGCTGGCGGTCGGTCTGGAACAAGCGCAGGGACAGACCCGAGGCAGCGGCGATGACGCAGCCCAGCGCCACTACCAGCGCGAGGACCAGCGCCTCTTTCCGGTAGTCCAGCCGGGCGGGCTGCAGCAGCAGGCCCGCCGACAGGAGCGGGACCGCCAGGGCGGCGCGCACGGGCTCCGCCCGCCACGCGACCAGTCCGACCAGGACGGTGCCCACGGCGGTGGGAGTGAAGCCGAAGGGCAGGAGGTTGTAGGCGTCCGGCGGCGCGACGAGCACCAAGAGCACCAGGCCCGCCCCCAGGACCGCGGCGAAGGCGCCCAGCGCCTGGGCCTCCATCTTCGGCATGATCACGGCCACGGCCAGCGCCACCACCACGACGGGCAGCCGGTCAACTTCCATCGTCACGTCCAGGGTTCCCAGCACCACCAGCGCGGTGAGGGCCGCCAGCCACCCGACACCCCGCACCAGCCGCCCGAGGAGGCCGACCGCCCGGTTCCGCGCGTTCCCGTCCTCTCCGCTTCCGCTCGCCGCCCGGGCGGCGGCCGCTGCGGGCGCCCTGTCCGGTGTCACCGATCCGCCTCGGAGTCTCGGCGTCCCCTCCCCGCGTCCCCGGCCGGACCGGCGGCGCCGGGGCGCGCGGCGGTCGGCGGTTCCGCCGCCGTGCGGTCCGTGGGGTCCGTGCGGTCGGTTTCCGCGCCCAGCACCACCACGTCGAGGACGGCCTGGGCGTAGACCTGGGCGATCCGCAACGCGCGCTGCACCGCGTGGCCCTCGGAGGCGCCGCCGTGGCCGGCCGGGGAAGAGGCGGCTTCGTGGTCGCCGCCGCTGTGCTGACCGCTCACCGTCGTCCCTGCTCGGCTGCCGCATCCGGGGCGAGGGCGCCGCGGACGAGTTCGTCGAGCAGCGCGGGGTACGCCAGCCCCTGGTGCGCGAACATCTTGGGGACCTGGGACTGCGCGGTCATGCCGGGCATGGTGTTGACCTCGTTGAGGACGGGGCCCCGCGCGGTGAGGAAGAAGTCGCAGCGCGCCACCCCGCGGCAGCCCAGCGCCGCGAAGAGGGCGAGGGAGGCGTCGACCAGCGCGTCGTGCTCCTCGGCGGACAGCGGGGCGGGGATCACGAAGCGCGCTCCGCCGTCGTACTTCTGCTCGGTGTCGAAGAGGCGTCCGTCCTCCAGAAGGATCTCCAGCGGGGGCCCCACCACCAGACTGCCGTCCGCGCGCCGCAGTACGGCGAGGTCCACCTCCCGGCCGGCGACCAGATCCTCGATCAGGACCCTGTCGTCGATCCGGAGCGCGGCGGCCACCGCCGGGGCGAGGTCCGCCTCGTCGGTGACGAGGGACACACCGTGGCTGGAGCCGGCGGCCACGGGTTTGACGACGACCGGGTGGTCGAAACGCACCTCGTGCGCGTTGTCGGCGGTGACCAGGAAGCCCGGGGCGACGGAGATGCCCACCGCCTCCGCCACCAGTTTCGTCGCCCACTTGTCCATGGCGAGGGCGCCGGCCCGGACCCCGGAACCGACATAGGGAATCTCCGCCAGGTCCAGCAGCGCCGCCAGCGTGCCGTCCTCGCCGAGCGGGCCGTGCAGCGCCGGGAAGACGACGTCGCAGCCGCCCAGCACCACGAGTGCCGCGGACAGGCTCGCCGCGGCGGAGTCCGCGAGCGGTTGCCCGGCGGCGTCCCGCCACAGCCCGTCGCGTCCTATGGTGAGCGCCACGACGTCGTAGACGGCCGGATCGAGCGCCGAGCGGACGGACACCGCGGACGCCAGCGAGACCTCGTGCTCGGCGCTTCGGCCGCCGCCGAGCACGGCGACGCGGACGCGGGGGGTGTTTCCGAAGGCGGTCATGCGGTCTCCTCCGCGTGGTGCACAGTGCGGCGCAGGCGGGTGCCCAGGCCGGTCACGATCTCGTGTTCCAGCGTCCCGGACCACCCGGCCCAGTCCCGGACGGTGGGCTCGCCTCCGTCGCCCGTGCCGAAGACGGTGGCGACGTCGCCGAGCGCGGCCGCGTGCTCGCCGCAGTCCACGATCACCTGGTCCATGGAGACCTGGCCCACCACGGGGCAGCGGCGACCGCCGAGAAGCACCTCGGCGCGGCCGGATGCCGCACGGGGAAGGCCGTCCGCGTATCCGACGGGGAGCAGGGCCAGGTTGGTGCGCCGCGGGGCGGTCCACGCGTGCCCGTAACCGGCCCCGGCGCCGGCCGGCACCGTGCGCACCGACACCACGGGCGCGCGGAGCGTCAGTGCCGGGCGGAGCCGGGTCGTGCGCGTCGGGTCGATTCCGTAGAGGCCGGCGCCGACGCGGCAGAGGTCGAAGCGGGTCCGCGGGTCGGTGAGGGTCGCCGAGGTGGCGGCGAGATGGCGGACGGCCGGTCGCAGTCCGGCCCGTGCCGCGGCGTTCGACGCTTCCCGGAAGAGCGCGAGGGCGCGGTCGGTGCACGGGTCCCCCGGGGTGTCCGCGCAGCCGAGGTGGCCCATCACGCCGATCACCCGGACCAGGCCGGCGCGCTCCGCCTCGCGGGCCTGCTGGCACAGCTCGGCCCACTGCCCGGGGGCCGCACCGTCCCGCGCCATGCCCGTGTCCAGGTGCAGATGCACCCGTGCCGTGCGTCCTGCCCGGCTCGCGGCGCTCGCCACCGCGGCCAGGTGCTCCTGGCCGGGGACGGCCACGGAGACATCGGCCCGCAGGGCCTCCTCGAAGGCGGCATCCACCGGGTTGAGCCAGCTCAGGATCGGCACACGGAAGCCCTCGGTCCTGAGGGACATCGCCTCCTCGACGGAGGTGACACCGAGGGATGTCGCGCCCGCGCCCAGTGCCGCCCTGGCCGCGTCGGCCGCGCCGTGTCCAAAGCCGTCGGCTTTCACCACCGCCATCAGGCGGGCCGCACGGGCGGCGAGCAGGCGGGTGTTCCCGGCGATCGCTGCCAGGTCGACCGTCAGTTCCGGTCCCGCCGTGCCCCCGGGCGGCGGGGGCGGGTCGACGGTGCGGACGACGGAGGCCGCCAGTGGTGCGCAGGGCATGAGAAGTCCTTCGGGTGACGCGGTCGATCCGCCGCCGTGGAGGCGCGGCCGACACGAGGCGTCACGGAGGTGGGGGTGGAACGCGACCCCACGCCGCAATCCGCGCCGACAGCCCGGGCCGACGGCCGGAGCGGTGCGGGCGGGTCCGGTGTGCCACGTGGAGCTCATGACAAGCACGTTACGAAGCACGGAATGCCGCCCGCTTCGGGCGGAAGTCGGAACCCATCGCGTCACCCTACGACTTTCGGCCGACGTTCAGCGACCCCGTCCACGCGAGGGGCCGGGCGCTCCTCGGCCGTCCGACGCTCGCGCCCACATCGGCAGGGCGAAGCCGCTGTGGTGCGGTTTTCTGCGGATGAACCGCAGTGTTTCGCCGTGCGGGCCGCCTGCGACGGAAAGGGGACTACGGTGCAGATGCCGGTTCCCGGCCACCTGGGGGTCGCTACAGCGATGCTCCGGGACGTCTTCGTGATGATTCTCACTGACACGGAGGCATCGTGATCAAGACATTCCGCACCGACGCCCACCCACCCGGCGAGCGAGAGGAGTACTGGGCCGAGGCGGTCCGCCATGCCGCCACCCGGCTCGAAGTCCGGCCCCGCGACGACGCCGCCATCTACGGTTCCGCCTGGGCGGCATCGGTCGGGGACATCCACATCGGCCGTGTCGAAGCAGGCCCCCAGCGCATGGCCCGGACCCGGACGATCATCGCCAACGAGGCCGAGGCCCCCCTGCTTCTCAGCCTCCAGGAGGCGGGCAGCAGCGTCGTCGACCAAGGCGGACGGGAGACCCTTCTCACTTCGGGGTGCCTGGCCATGTTCGACGCGCGACGGCCCTTCCTGCGGGACTTCCCCGGTCACTACCGCCAGAGCATCGCTGCCGTCCCCTTCGAGATGCTGGACGTCCCCGGCTCGTGTCTGGCCAAGATCATCGGCCGGGTGTATCCCCCCACGCACCATGTCGGGGGAATCCTCGCCTCCTTCGTGAGCCGGCTCGCCGCGGCGGCGGAGTCCGGCGACTGCCTGCCGGGCACGGAACAGCACCTGCAGCGGGGCATCATCGACGTGCTCACCGCGCTGGCCGCGCACGAGGGGCGGCTGCACACGGACGTCACGCCGACTGCCGCGGAAACCCGGAGGCTGCTCGTCCGGGACTACATCACAGCGCACCTGCAGCGGCCGGACCTCAGCCCGGCCATGATCGCCGCCGCTCACCGGATGTCCGTGCGCTCCCTGCACAAGCTGTTCCAGGACGAGGAGACGACCGTCAGCCGGTGGATCAACCGCGAGCGGCTGGAAGCCTGCCGGAAGGATCTGGCGCGTCCCGACATGGCCGGGGTGACGGTGGAGGCGATCGCGCTGAGATGGGGCTTCGCCAGCCCCGCACACTTCAACCGGAGCTTCCGTGCCGCCTACGGCGTGCCCCCCGGCGAGTGGCGCCGCACTGCCGGTGCCCGGCCTGCCGAGCGCCGTGGCAGCGGGCCGCGACGGCACGCATGACCGTGGGCCGCGACGGCACTCCACCTGTCGGCGGGCACCGGTCACGTCACGAGCGGTCCTGGCGCACCACGCCATCGGCCGGCGAACGCGCGGACCGCCGCACGTCGGCGTCGGCCGTCGCTTCGGCGCGGGTGAGTGCGGCGTTCCTGGTGTCGGGCATGAGGACATAGGTGACGAGGGAGACCAGGGCGCACGCCGACACGTACCAGAAAAAGGCCCTCTCGTGTCCCGCCTCCTTGAACCACAGGGCCACGTACTCCGCCGTCCCGCCGAACAGTGCGTTGGCGATCGCGTACGGCAGCGCCACGCCCAGCGCCCGTACACGGGTCGGGAAGAGCTCGGCCTTCACGGCGGCGTTGATCGAGGTGTAGCCCGTGACGATGACCAGCGCCAGAAGCGAGAGCCCCAGCGCGGACCAGTACGAGCCGGCCGTGCCGAGCGCCGTCATGATCGGGTAGGTGCCGAGCGTGCACCCCGCGGCGAAGGTGATGAGCAGCGGCCGGCGGCCGATCCGGTCGGACAGCGCCCCGGCGGGCGGCTGGAGCAGCGCGAAGACGAGCAGCGCGGTGAAGCTGACCAGGGTGGCGGTGTTCCTGGCCATGCCCGCAGTGCCGACGAGGTACTTGGTGAGGTACGTGGTGTACGTGTAGTACGCCACCGTGCCACCCAAGGTGAGCGCCATGACCAGCAGAGCCTGGCGCCGGTGCCGCCACAGCAGGCGGAGCGAACCGCGGGCGCTGTCCGGCGCGCCGGCCTCCTCCGCGAAGGCGTCGGTCTCCTCGAGCCGGCGCCGGATCCAGAAGACCACCACCGCGAAGACCGCGCCCAGCAGGAAGGGGACGCGCCACCCCCAGTCGTGCAACTGGTCCACGGTGAGCAGATGCTGAAGGCTGATCAGGATGACGAGCCCCAGCAGTTGGCCGACCGTCATCGACACGTACTGGAAGGACGAGCCGAGACCGCGCCGAGTGCGGTCGGACGCCTCGGTCAGGTAGGTCGCGCTGGCCGCGTACTCGCCGCCGATACTCATGCCCTGCAGCAGCCGGGCGAAGAGCAGGACGAGCGCGCCGGCGTACCCGGCCTGGGCGTACGTCGGGGCGACCGCGATCAGGAGGGCTGCCGCCGACATCATGGTGACGGTGAGGGTCAGCGCGCTCTTGCGGCCGTGGCGGTCGGCCGCCCGGCCCAGCACCCATCCGCCGACGGGGCGCATGAGGAAGCCGACCGCGAAGATGCCCGCGGTGTTCATCAACTGCGTGGTCGGATTGCCGCCGGGGAAGAAGGCGTCGGCGAAGTAGAGGGCGAAGCTGGCGTAGACGAACCAGTCGTACCACTCGACGAGATTGCCGAGTGATCCTCCCACGAGGGCGAGGCGGCGCTTGCCGCGTTCCCCGGCGGCGGGGGGTGCGGGCATGGCGGAGGCGGGCGGCATCGGCGGCTCCCGTGGGAAAGTCCCTGGTGGGGGGCGGGCGAAGGACCCAGGGGCTGATGGGCCCGCGCCTCGCCCGGACAGGGCGCGGCGCCCGAGATCCAACGTCCCGCCGGGATGCGGGGTTACGGCACTACCGCGGAACGGTTGACGCCGTCGCCCGGCCTCCGGGTCGGGGCCGGCGCACTGCCGCGGGACGGGGTGCGGGCGGGCCCCACGGTGATCCCGCGCTCGTCCGCTGCGGCTGCGGCATCGACTGCGGCGACGGCGGTGGGAGTGGGGGTGCGGACGCCGGGCGGGCGGTCAGATCCTGACGCTCCGCTCCGTGTGGGCGCCGTAGCCGTCGGCCCAGCCGAGGACGAGCCGCCGGAACTCCGTGTGGGTGATCATGCGCGTCGTATTGCCCGCGGAGCCGCACTGGGCGCCGATCTCCCTGCCCCGGCCGTCGCGCCGGCCGTCGTCGGTGGCGAGGAAGACGCACCCCGGGTCGTCCACCTCCTTGGTGACGAGGGCGTCGACGATCCAGCCGCGCCCGGCCCGGTGGACGGTGATCACGGCCTGGCCGACACGCCCCGAGTCGTGCACGGCGAGCCGGACGCTGCGGCCTCCGTCGCGTTGCGTGTGCCAGCCGTCCGCGGCCCGCGCGGTGGGCGCCGCGGCCACCAGCATCGCCGCGGACAGGACGGACACAGCGGCAGGGCTGACACGCATGACGGCCTCCATCACAGTTGCGGCGGCCACCGGTCGGCGGCCCGCGCTCATCGAAACCCCTTTACCCGCCTCGGTCCGCGGCGCGGCACGCCGGGCGGGCCCCTGATCACTCCGCTGGCGGTTCCGCCCAGCGTTGCGCACCGCCGTGCCGTTGCCACCGAACCACGGCCTTGCGAGTGGGCCGACGACGGCGCCGCCTGAGACGACCGGGGTGACGACCGGTCAGGTGACGCCCCCGTACATTCCCGCGGTGAGGGGTCGTCGCTCGGGAGAGGTCCAGGCACCGCCGTCCCGGTCGCACGCCCGCTCGGGGACGCCCCTGGCCGACCCGCGGTACCGACCGCCGGCGCGCGGCACTCCGGCGCCTCGCGACGCGCGGGAGAGGGCTCCCCGGCGCACCGGACGCCAACCCACCCGTCTGCGCATATCATGCCGATGTCACCCTTTTGCCCTGTGATGTCCCTGTGGCCGCCGGGCGTCGTTCATGTCTTCCCACCACTCCACACCGAGGTGGTGCACGCACCGGCGAGCAGCGAAAGTGCAGGAGGTACGGCATGTCGGACAACCTTCCCGATCTGCGGGTGCACTCCGTCCCGGCGGACGCCGGACCCAGCAGGCGGCACGAGTCCCCCGCACGCCTGACCATCCTGCTCAGTCCCCGCGGCACCGCGCGCACCGAAGCCGTCCTGATCGGGGAGCTCGACGCCCGGAGCGCGCCGGAATTGCGCCGCGCCCTGTTCGCCGCGCTGGAGGGGGGAGACGGCCTCGACCTGGACCTGCGCGACGTCACCGGCTGCGACGGCGCGGGGCTGAACGCCCTGCTGGAGCTGCGCAACCGTGCCATGGCCGCGCACCGGACGCTGACCGTGACCGCCACCAGCGACACCGTCGTGCGGTTGCTCGACCTCACCGGCAACCGCGGGGCGCTCACCCCGTCCCGCCCGTCGGCCCGGCGGCTCGGCGCGGACGTCCGGCGCCTGCACACCGCTGTGTGCCAGGCCCTGCTGGACGCGGGGCTCCCGCTCACCCGGCACGGCGACGAGGACCGCCCCGCCGTGGAGGCGGGGCCCCGCGGTGTGGTCGTGCGCTGGGACACCCTGCTCGGCACCGGCGCGGCGGCGGCGCCTCCGACGGCCGGGGCGCACCGCCGTCCCCTCCACAAGCCGGTGCTGGACGCCTTGGCCCTCGCCGGCTTCCGCGGTGTCGAGGACAGCACGGCCACCCGCGAGATCATCGTCACCGCCCTGCCGGAGCGGACCCGCCGCTGATTCCCGTCGCGCACGGCTGCGTGCCCGGACGAAGTCCGGGTAGGCGGCAGCCAGGTACACCGTGCCGTGATCCGATGCCCCGCCCCACAGGAGGACGACGTGCTGCTGGCCCACCCCGCCGTGCTGAGCGATCTGGTCGACCGCTACGAGACGCTCAGGCTGCTGGACCCCGCGGACCCCGAGGTACGGCGCCGGATGGCGGACGTCTCGTACACGCTGTGCGTGGCCACCGGCATGCGGGACGTCGACGCGGCGCTGGCCGCGGCGCGGCTGCGTCTGCCCGAGGCGCGCCCGGAGGGCGACTCGGTGCCCGCCTGACGGGGTGCTCCCGCGTCCCGCGCCGGCGTCGGCCCCGGTGCGGGGCCGCGCCCCGCACCCGAGGACCGGCACGCCGGCGGCGACGCCCGTGACGGCTCGCTGACGCCGCATCAGGACGTCTCACCATGTTCCCCGGCGCCGGCGCCCTCCCGGGCGGCCTCCAGGCACTCGCCGCGGCCCGAGCCTCACCGCGGCACGCCGCCCGCGGGGCGGGCGGGACCGCGGGACTGGCGGCGCGGGCCGAGCGGATCGGCTTCGTCGAGGGCGCGGAGTGGGCGGAGGACGCGGTCGGCACCAACGCGCCCGGCACCGCGGTCGCGCTGGGACGGCCCCTGCAGATCTACGCGGGCGAGCACTTCATCCGTCCGGTGCACCCGTGGAGCTGCTCGGCGGCCCCGGTGCGCGACCCGGACACCGGTGCGGTCATCGGCGTGATCGACCTGACCGGCGGCGACCATATCGCGGCGCCGCACGCCCTGGCCCTGGTGCGGGCCACCGTGGCGGCGGCGGAGGCCGAACTGCGGCTGCTGCGGCTGCGCGGCGTGCTCCCCGCGACCCCGCGCCGGGGGCGAAGGCCGCGGGGGCGCGGCTGGAGGTACTGGCACGCGACCGGGCACTGCTGACCTCGCCGTACGGGACGGTCGAACTGAGCCCTCGGCACTCGGAGATCGTCTTCCTGCTGGCCCGGCATCCGCGGGGGCTGGGCGCCGACGCGCTCACCGTGCGGCTGCACGAGCACGAGTCGGCGCGGGTCACCCTGCGGGCCGAGATGTCGCGGCTGCGCCGACTGCTCGGCCCGCAGGTGCTGGGCTCACGCCCGTACCGGCTGCTGCTGCCGGCCACCACGGACGCGGACGAGGTCCGCGCGCTCCTCGCGCGCGGGGCCCACCGCCGGGCCCTGGCCCGCTACCCGGGGGCGCTGCTGCCCGGCTCGGACGCCCCGGCCATCGTCGATGCGCGCGAGGAGCTCCACTGGGCGCTGCGCCGCGCCCTGCGCGACCGCGGCGACGCCAGGCTGCTGCTCGACTGGCTGGACCGGCCCGGCAATCACCACGACGTCGACCTTCTGCAGGCGGCGCTGCGCGCGCTGCCCCCCGAGTCGCCCCGGCGTCCCGTGCTGCGGGCGCTGCTCGACCGGGCCCGGCTGTGATCTGGCGGGGACTGCCGTGACCTGGCGGGAACTGCCGGGCCCTGCCGGGGCACACTGGTGGGGTGGATGATCCGAGCATCGCGCATGTGAGCGCCGCGTCCCGGCTGGCCGACCCGGCCGAGGGCATCGGCATGGACGAACTGGGCCTGGCGGCCCGCAACCACGCGCTGCCCCTGGAGGCCCTGCGCTACGACGTCACACCCCCCGGCCTGCACTACGTGCTGGTCCACTTCGACATCCCGCCCGCCGACGCACAGACGTGGCGGCTCACCATCGGCGGCAAGGTCCGCACCCCGCTGGAACTGTCCGTGGACGACCTGCGCCGGTACCCGGCCGTCACCCATCGGGTCACCATGGAGTGCGCCGGCAACGGACGCGTGGGGCTGACTCCGCGCCCGGTCAGCCAGCCCTGGCTGACCGAGGCGGTGGGCACGGCCGACTGGACGGGCGTGCCGCTGCGCACCCTGCTGCGGGAGGCAGGCGTCGAGCCGGACGCCGTCGAGGCGGTCTTCACCGGCGCCGACCACGGCGTGGAGCGCGGGGTCGAGCAGGACTACCAGCGCTCGCTCACCGTCGCCGCCGCGACCGCCGAGGACCCCGAGGTGCTGGTCGCGTACGCCATGAACGGCGCGCCCCTCCCGCCCCAGCACGGTCACCCCGTCCGCCTGGTGGTTCCCGGCTGGTACGGCATGGCGCACGTGAAGTGGCTGCGCGACATCAGGCTCACCGATACGCCGTTCACCGGTTTCCAGCAGTCCGAGGCGTACCGCCTGCGGCAGGAGCCCGACGAACCCGGCGAGCCGGTGACCCGCATCGCACCGCGCGCGCTCATGGTGCCGCCCGGCTTCCCCGACTTCATGACGCGCACGCGCGTCGTCCGGCCGGGCCCGCAGCTCCTGGAGGGCCGGGCGTGGTCGGGCCGCGCGCCGATCGTCGGCGTCGAGACGAGCGCGGACGGCGGCCGCACCTGGCATGCCGCCGAACTCGGCGACCAGGACCACCGCTGGGCCTGGCGGCGCTGGCACTCCACGTGGGAGGCGACGCCGGGCCGGCACGTGCTCAGCGTCCGCGCCACCGACGCGGAGGGCCACACCCAGCCGCTGGAACAGCTCTGGAACCGCGGCGGCTTCGCCAACAACCTCGTCCAGCGGGTCCCGGTGGTGTGCCTGGCGGCCGGCGCCTGAGGGCCGCTCGGCGCGAGCCGGCCGGGCGGCGGGCCGCGTACCGCCACATGCCCGGGGCGGGCAGGTGCCCGGCCCGTCCCCGCGAGGCTGTTCCCTTGGCCCAGCCGCCGTGGGCCGGCGGCGGGGCAAGACGGTCTTCGGACGCGGCGCTCGTGGGCCGCAGGCGGCCCCGGAGCCGGCCACCACGGGTCGGCGGCTCGGTCGCGGGCACCCTGAGGAGGCCGCCCGGGCGGCCGACGCTTTCTGGGATCGCGCCTGCGGCGCGCGAACCAGCAGGAACAGCGGTCGGCGGCCTGGGGAGAAGCCCATCGACTCGTACAGCCGCAGCGCGTTGGTGTTGCTCGCGGCAGCGTGCAGCATCGGGGTGTCCCCGCGCTCCTGGATACCTGCGGCGACGGCGCTCACCAGGCGGGTCGCCAGGCCCCGGCCGCGATGGCCTGGGTCGGTGCAGACGGCGCTGATCTCCGTCCAGCCGGGCGGCCGCAGGCGCTCCCCGGCCATCGCGATCAGACGCCCGTTCTCCCGGATGCCGAGGTAGGTGCCGAGTTCGAGGGTCCGCGGCAGGAAGGGGCCGGGACGGGTCCGGGCGACCAGGTCCATGACGTCGTCGGCGTCGCCGGGGATGAGCCGCACGGCCTCCTGGGCGTGCTCGGCGCGGAGTGCGGTGCCGACCATCTGCACGCCCTCGCCGCCCTCCACGACCTCCCAGTGATCGGGGACCACTGGTGAGCCGGTGACCAGGGCGGCGCCGCCGGGCCCGAGCAGCCCGGCGAGGTCGTCCCAGGCTGCTGGGTCGGCCGGGTCGCCGAGACCCGCGAAGACGGAGACGTCCGCGCGGTACCGGGCGGCGCGCCCGCGGACCTCGGCGAAGCGGGCGTGCGGACCGGTGAGTGCGGCCCACACGGGGTTGTGCGGGGCGGAGGCGGCGCCGGTCGTGGCGTGCTCGCCCCCGGGCTCGGCGGGGTGGGCGTGGTCGACGGTGGTGGACATAGTGGTGCGGTTCTCCGTCCATCGAGGTTCCGGTCCGTCTGGCTCCGGCGTTCTCGGGTCGGTCAACACCGCCGCGCCCTTGCGCCATCCCCCGCCGTGGCCGCCGGGCGCCCGGCCGGGCGGGGCACCGGCCGGGTTGCGCGGCGCGCGCCGCGTAATAGCGTGGCCGGGAGGTGGGGGCTCGCGCTACGAGGGAGATGGCGCAATGGCCACACTGCTCGCCGTCAGCGTCGGTATGCCGAAGAACGTTCCGTGGCAGGGCCGGACGACGTTCACAGGCGTGTGGAAGGAGCCGGTCTCGGGCCCGCGCATGGTCCGGCGGCTCAACGTCGACGGCGACGGGCAGGGGGACCTCGGCGGGCACGGCGGCGAGCAGCGGGCCGTGCTGGTGTACCAGCTGGACTCGTACCGCCACTGGCAGACGGAGCTCGGCAGGGACGACTTCACCTTCGGCCAGTTCGGCGAGAACTTCACCGTGGACGGGCTACCCGACGACGAGGTGTGCATCGGGGACCGGTACCGCATCGGCGGGGCGGTCTTCGAGGTCACGCAGCCGCGGGTGACCTGCTATCGGGTCGGGATGCGCATGGCGGAGCCCCGGATGGCCGCGCTGCTGGTGGCCCACCGGCGCCCGGGCTTCTACTTCCGGGTGCTGGAGGAGGGCGAGGTCACCGCGGGCGACGAGATCGTCAAGATCGGGACCGGGCCGGAGGCGATGACCGTCGCCGACATCGACGCGCTGCTCTACCTGCCGGGGCATCCCCGGGACCAGGTCGAGCGTGCCCTGCGCATCCCCGCGCTCAGTCCGGGGTGGCAGGCGTCGATGCGGGCGCTGCTCGACACCCCGGCGGAGGACGGCGACGGCGCCGCGGGCAACCCGGGGCTGACGGGGGCGGCGGCCCCTCCCCCGGCTTGGCCGGGCTTCCGCGCGCTGCGGGTGGCCGGGGTCCGGGAGGAAAGCAGCAGCATCTTCTCGCTGACCCTGGCCGCGCAGGACGGCGGCCCCCTGCCGGCCGGGATGCCGGGCCAGTTCCTCACCGTCCGGATGCGGCCGGACCCCGAGGGGCCGCCGCTGATCCGCACCTACTCCCTGTCGGGGCGGCCCGGCGCGGCGGAGTACCGGATCAGCGTCAAGCTGGAGCCGCACGGCGCCGGCAGCGGCTACCTGCGGCGGCACGTGCGGGAGGGCGATCTCCTGGACGTCGCCGCGCCGCGCGGCACCTTCGTCCTCGGGGAGGGCGACACGCCTGTGGTCCTCCTGTCCGCGGGAGTGGGCGCCACGCCGGTGATGGCGATGCTGTACGCGCTGGCCGACGGCTCCGCCCGGCGCGAGGTGTGGTGGCTGCACGTGGCGCGCGACGGCGAGAACCATCCGTTCGCCGCGGAGTCCCGGGCGCTGGTGGGGCGGCTGGCGGGCGCACACGCCTACATCGCGTACAGCAGGCCGCAGGAGGGCGACCGCGTGGGCGCCGACTACACCGGGGCGGGCCGGCTCGACGCGGAGCGGATCGCCGCGCTGGCGCTGCCGCCGGACGCGGACGCCTACGTCTGCGGGCCGCAGGGCTTCATGGACGACATGGTCAAGGCGCTGACCGCGGGAGGCCTGACCGGGGACCACATCCACAGGGAGACCTTCGGCGCGCTGTCCTCGATCAACCCCGGCGTGGTCGGTGCGACGGCACGCGCCCCGCACCCGCCCGCGGCCGCGCCCGGCGAGCCGACCGGGCCGTCGGTGTCCTTCGCCCGCAGCGGCCTCAGCGTGCCGTGGCACCCGGCGTACGGCACGCTGCTCGGACTCGCCGAGGCCTGCGACGTGCCGACCCGCTGGTCGTGCCGCACCGGGGTCTGCCACACCTGCGAGACCCCGGTCCTGGCCGGTGGCGTGGCGTACGCCCCCGAGCCCGTCGACGAACCCGCCGCCGGCAGCGCCCTCGTCTGCTGCTCAAGGCCGCGCGAGGACGTGGTGCTCGACCTGTAGGGGGTGCCGGAGCGGGCGGTCAGCCGTGGGCGGCGGGTTGCGGGAGGTCCTGGGCCTCCAGGGCCATGAGCTCGTCCGCGGTGGGGTCGTCCAGTTCGGCGACGCGCTGTGCCTGCCGTTCCGTCATCTCCTGGAACATCTGGCGGGCGGACCGGCCGTTGCCGAAGCCCTCGCCGCGCGGGAGGAGCTCGAAGAGCCGGGTGAGTTCGGCGCGGGCGGTGGAGGTGAGTTCGTACCGGTGCTCCGCGGCCTGGTACTCGACGATCGAGACCAGTTCGTCCGCCCCGTAGTCCTCGAACAACAGCGTGCGGCCGAAGCGGGAGGACAGGCCCACGTTGGAGCCGACGAAGCGGTCCATGTCGCCGGGGTAGCCGGCGGCGATCACGACGACGTCGTCGCGGTGGTCCTCCATCAGCTTGACCAGGGTTCCGATGGCCTCCGTGCCGAAGTCGTTGCCGGCGCCGACCGGGGCCAGGGTGTAGGCCTCGTCGATGAAGAGCACGCCGCCCAGGGCCCGGTTGAACGCGGCGGTGGTCTTGGGGCCGGTGTGGCCGACGTACTCGCCGACCAGGGCCGTGCGGTCGACCTCCACCAGATGGCCCTTGCGCAGCAGTCCGAGGGCCTTCAGGAGCCTGCCGTAGAGGCGGGCCACGGTGGTCTTGCCGGTGCCGGGGTTCCCCGCGAAGATCAGGTGCCGGCTGAGCGGCGGGGCCGGGAGTCCGGCCTCCTCTCGGCGGCGGACGGTCTGCATCAGTTTCACCAGCGAGCCGACGTCGTGCTTGACCCGGTCGAGGCCGACGAGGGCGTTCAGCTCGCCGAGCAGGTCCTCCAGGCTCTCCTCGGGCTCGTCCTGGTCGTCGTCGGCGGCCGCGGGGCGCGTTCCGTCCGGTGGTGCGGTGGGCCCGCCCGGGGTGGCGGGTGCCGCCGGGGCGGCCGAGGGCCCGCCGAAGGTCAGCGGGGCGCCGTCGGCGGTGCAGTCGTGGAGTTCGGGGGCGGCGCCCTCGTCCGTTCCGAGCGTGTTCGCGCAATCGCGGATCCGGCAGTGCCGGAAGACCGGGTCCGCCCCCGTGCCGACATGGAGCGCGGGGAAGCCGGAGCCGGACACCTCGAGCGAGGTGAAGGTGCCGGCGGCGCCCTCGGCGAGGAAGACGCCGTTCTTGGCGGGCCGGTCGATGCGCAGGTCCACGACGGTGGAGCGGGCCCCGGTCCACACGACGACGCCGGAGCCGGCGCAGTCCTCGACCAAGCCGCCGTTGAGGGTGGCTTCGGCGCCCTTGTCGACGACGATTCCGGCGGCCCCGGCTCCGGTGACCCGCAGACCGGTCAGGACCGCGGTGCCGCCGGTCGCGACCTGCACCCCGGTCTCCTTGGTGGCGGTGACCGTGGTGTGCTCGACCCGGCTCGCGGCGGTGGAGGCGACGTCGATGCCCTTGGCCACCTCGTCGATGCGGCAGCCGGTGACCGTCGCCACGGCCTGCTCGGCCACCGCGACACCGGTCATGGCGACGTTCCTGATCCCGCAGTCCGCGAGTTCCAGGCGGGCCTCGCCCGCCGCGTGGACGCCGTGCTCGGCGCCGTCTCGCACGAGGCAGTCGGTCAGCCGCCCGGTGGCGGTGCCGGACAGGTGGACAGCGCTGAAGGCGCTGCGATCGATGCGGCAGTCCGCGAGCCGCGCCTGAGCGGCACCCGTGACGAGCAGCCCGTTCGCCCCGGCATCGGCGACGGCGCAGCCGCTGGCCTTGAGCACCCCGTTGTCCTGGACCACGACCCCGCTGGCCGACGCCCCGCGGATCCGGCAGTCGGAGAGCTCGGCGCGCGCCGTGCCGGTGACGTGCACACCGGCCGCTCCCGGAGACTCGATCCGCAGCTCGCCGGCCGTGGCCTCGGCGGCCTCCTCCAGCAGCAGGCCGGCCCGGCCGGTGCCGGTCAGCGTGGAGTCGGCGAGCCGCAGGCGGGCGCTGCCGCGCAGCCGTACGCCCGAGCCCGTCGTTCGGTCCAGCCGCAGGCGGGCCGCGTCCAGCCGGGCCGTGCCCGAGAGCACGACCCCCGTGCCGTCCACGCCGGTGACGCTGATGTCCTCGGCCCGGGCGCGCACCGCCCCGGCCAGGTGCAGGCCGGCCAGCCGGGCGCGCTCCAGGCGGCAGCGCCGCAGGATCAGGGCGGTCGTGCCGCTCTCGTCGTCCTCCGGGCCGCGGGCCTGGACGCGCCCGCCCTCGACGGCGCAGTCCTCCATCACCAGTCCGGCGCCGGGCGAGACGGCGATCGCGGCGGCCGCATCGTCGGCGCCCCACACCGTGACGCCGTGCAGGGCGCAGTCCGTGCCGTCGACGGTCAGGGCGGGGAGGTGCCCCGGCGGCGCGGCCAGCACCACACTCCCCCGGCCGTGCTCGGCCGTGAGCACGACGGCGCGGTCCAGCACCACGGCCTCGGTCCAGGTGCCAGGGGCGATCACCACGACATCGCCGGGTGCGGCGGCGCGCACCGCGTCGGCGATCCGGTGGAAGGCCCCCCGGCCGCCTTGTCCTTTCGGGGCCACGGTGTGACGGGTCATGTTCCGGATCCTCTACTGCTGCTGGGTGCCGGCCGGCGGTACCTGGTACCACGACGGGTTCATGCCGGCACGGAAGTTGCTGGTCAGATAAAGCGTCTGGATCGACTTCTCGAAGATCTTGAACGGCAGCTGGACCCAGAAGTCCGCGAAGCCCTGCCGGTGGAAGAGCCGGCTTCCGCCGCCCATGACCACCAGGTTCTTCACCAGCGCCGTGGAGACCGACGTCGTGAGGGCCGCCGTGGCGTTGATGCCGCCGTCCAGGAAGGCGTCCGCGCCGCTGAGCTTGACGGTGTTCCCGTTGGCGTCGCTGACGCCCCACACGGCGGCGTTCATGGCGCCGTTGACCCACCCGGAGAGCACACTGGTGCCCGCGCAGAAGGTGAAGTCGTAGATGCCGCCCCGCCAGCGGGTGGGGGTCTCGTTCCCGCCCCACTCGTTCGACCAGGTCTTCTCGTGGTTGAACGGCCTGCGCTGCGGGTGCTTGCCGCTGTCGACGTTGGCCAGGGTCGTCTTGAGGTTGCCGAGCTCCCGCAACCCGGGCGCCCGGTTCTCGTGCACCGCGATGCCGACACCGGTCTTGACGCCCGAGGACACGGCGGCGTTGGCGAACGCCTTCAGTACGTCGGCCCCGTTGAACTGCTTGTTCTGGGCCGCGTCGACGATGGCGTTCACCGCCAGGTTGGCGGCGAACTCCAGGACGAACTCCTGGCCGAACTCCACCAGCGCCTTGCCCCCCACCACCTGCCAGTACGGCCGGTAGCGGGCCTCGCGGAGCGCTTCGAGGCCGTCGGGGAGCACCGTGCCCGACCACGGCATGCGCTGGGCCTCGCGGACCCGGCGCCCCCAGCCGCGGATCTCGCTCAGCGGCCCGCGGTAGTCGTACTCGTTGCCGACCAGCCTCATCTGACCGAGGGGGTTGCGCTCCCAGACCAGGCCGCTGTCGGTGCGCTGGGCGAGGAGCCTGCCCCTGGCGTCGTAGCGGTTCCACTGACCGCGCCAGGCGTCGGTCTCCAGGTAGGTGACGGTGCCGTCGGCGGCCTTCTCGGCCCTGCGCTCCCGGACCACGGAGCCGTGGTCGAACTCCTTCCAGACCGAGTGCGGGGTCGCGGCCGCGGTGTCGTACTCGCGCACCCGCAGCGGGCCGCCGTGCCCGGCGGGCACCTCGCGGAGCCGGACGGTGGCACCCGTACCCCCGGGCAGCGGCCGCTGTTCGTCACGGAAGCGCTGGGCCCCGTGCGACCACTGATCCTGCCACGCCGTGCCGTTCCACCAGCTGCGGACCTGCGGCTCAGGGTCGACCGGCCCTCCGTCCTTGCCGAACTTCCGCGCCAGCCAGCGGCCGTTGTCGTCGCGCCACGCGTCCACATAGGCGCCGTTGTCGAGCATGCGGCGCTCGCGGACGAGATTGCCCTGCGCGTCGAAGTCCCGGAAGGAGTCGTCCCACGACAGCTTCCAGTCGTTGGAGCCGCGGAAGAACTTCCTGGTGCCGGACGGACCGAGGGCGCTGCCCTTGGCGTCCTGCTCCCGCCACGTCCACTTCGCGGAGCCCGGTTTCCCCGTGCCCTCGATGAAGCTGTCCCCGAGGCCGTTGGGATTGGCCTGACGCAATCCCGTCACGTTGCCGTGCGCGTCACGGGTGACCCAAGCCCCGAGACCGGTCGGCGTTCCCACCAGCGGGGGGTCCCTGTACTCGAGCACCTGCCCACCGGGCAGCCCTTCGCGGGCGACACGAATCTGCCCGTCCGCGCCCCGGAAGACGTCCTGCCAATGCATCCCGTCCCTCGCCGGATCCTTGGGCACCCGGTAGCCGGTCAGCTTTCCCGCCTCCCACGGCTGGTGACCCGCGGCCGCGGGGGCGTACGCGGGACGCTTCGCGTGGTCGCCGACCTTGAGCGTCGTGCCGTCGTGCAGCTTGGTGGTCAGGCGCGCGAAGTCGCCCTTCGCCGTCAGGTCGAGGGTGCCGCCGTCGAAGCCGACGTACCGCACACCCCAGCTCCCCTCACCGGTTCCGATCGACCCCTTCTTCCAGGTGAACAGTTGGTAGGCGTTGTCGCCGAGCACATGGGCGTAGGCGTTGTCCGCGTCCCGTGCACCCGGCAGCCAGGCCTTGCGGACCCAGACCGGCGGGCGCTGCTCACTCCACCGCTCGGTGACCAGGAGTGCGCCGTCCACCCGCTCGGCCTTGCCGACCTTCTTGCCGTGGGGCGACTGGCGCTGCCACGTCCCGTCGGTCTTCCACCCGCCGGGGGTACCGGGGTCCTGAACGAGCGTGTGCTCCTCGTACTGCCCGGCGCGTTCCGGCAGGTGGCCCATGCCCCACTTGCGCTGGGCGACGGTCCGCCCGTCGCCGGCGAGGTAGTCGGTCCAGCCGGAATCGTGCCGGTCCGGGGTCCGCGGTCCCTCGGCGAGCTCCCTGGAGGCGCCGTCGTAGCGGTGCCAGCGCAACTCGCCGTCCGCGTTCGCCAGCGCCAGCGTGTGGCCCGTGCCGTTGCCGTGCTTCTGCAGACCGGCCTGGTACTCGTGGACGACGTTGCCGCGCCCGTCGAGGTCGCGCCAGCCGGTGCCCGCCGTGTCGTACTCGCGGATGCCCGTCCCGGAGAGGACACCGTCCTCGCCCCAGCGCGCCCAGTGGGTACGGGGGTTGGTACGGCCGAAGTCGATGGTGTCGGTACGGCGGAAGGAGTCCAGAAGCCCGCCGCCCGGCAGCGGACGGCGTTCGAAGACCGGCACCGGTGCGCCGGTCGCGCTGAGCAGCACCACCCTGCCGTTCGCAGCGCCCTTCAGATCCGCCGTGCCGTGGTGGAAGACACCCGTTCCGACGCCGTCGCGGCCGGTGCGCTGCCACAGGCCGCTGCTGTGGTCAAGGACGTACTGGTAGGACGTGGAACGGCCCCGGTCCAGGACGTTGAAGCCCTGCTTGACCAGGGAGCCGTCGGCGCCGAGTTCCATGAACTCCCCGTCCCGGGGCCCGCCCGTGCCGACGTACGTCATCCGCAGCCCGTGGTCGGTGGCGGTGACCTCCTGGTCGCCGACGTGGACGATGCGCGTACCGCTCGCGTCCTCCAGCCAGGCGGCGCCCTGCGGCGGGGTGACCAGGTGCAGGCCGTCCGGCACGCCCGGCAACTCCGGGAGCGGCCGGCCGGTGGCAACGAGGTTGCCGTGCTCGTCGTACCGGGTGAAGGTCCCACCGGCCCCGTCGACCTGGCGCAGGCCCGGCTCCGTCACTTCGGAGAAGTACTCGCCGACCGAGTGGAACGTCGCCGCCTCGGAGACCGAATCCGTATCCAGCGCCGAGTGGAACGTCCCCACCTCGGAGACCGCATCCGAGTCCAGCGCCGAGTGGAACGTCCCCGTAGTGGAACCGGCGTCATCCAGCTGCGACACCGGTGGCACGGGCGGCACGTGTGCGGTCAGGACGTCCTCCGCGGCGTTCAGGCGCACCTCGGCCGCCGACGCCTCGCGCAGCCGTATCTCCGCAGCGCGGACCTGCTCGCGGGCCGCGTCCAGCGCGGTCCTGCTCGAGGATCCCGTACCCAGCAGGTCGAGCGCCTCAAGCTCGTGAAGACGCTGGTTCGCCTGCGCCAGGTTCCGTACGGCTTCCTGTACGGCCTCGGCGGCGTCCGTCTCTGTCAGCGCGTCGGCATCGGCCCGCGTCTGGTTCCCGGTCGGCGAGGAGGGTGAGACCGCGTCGTCCGCGGCCGAGGTGACATGGGGCGTGGGCACGTGATCGTGGTTACGGACCTGCGCGTGAATCAATTCCAGATAACGGGACCGCAACCCACCCTGCGACAAACCATCCGGAGCCGCATTGTGGTAATTGCCCATCAGCGAACCGTCGACCTCAGGACGATGCCCCGCCGTCGTGTCGCGGTACTCGTCCCGCAGACCCAACTGATGACCCAACTCGTGCGCCAAATCCTGCTCGGTCGCATCAACCCGCCACTGGTGCTGGTTCATCACGCCATCCGAACCACCCACCCGCACACTCAGATGAGCATCAGAAGCGCCACCACTGACGCGCTCCAACGTCACATGCAGCACACTCCCGTCCGGCAACACCTCACCAGGACGGTTGAAGACCCTCTCCACACCCCCCAGCGCACGCTCCCACAACCCATCCAACTCAGCCGGCGAAAGCCCCCCACCCTCCAAACGCACCCGCACCGTCAGATCAGTGACAGAACGATCACCCACCGAGAATGTACGCACATCAAAACCACTACGCACCTCATACCGCGGCGCATGCGCACCACCACCCCGCGGCATCGACACCGGATCCACCCACGACTGCTGCACCGACCTCGGAACCGCCGCACCACGCGCCGCATCCCACCCCGGAACCAGCCTCAGATCCACCCGCCCCGCACCCGCACCCGCGAGCACGTCATCCAGCACACCACCCACACCATGCACCGGCGGCACCGCCCGCGCCGACACACCACCCCCCTCACCCCGAACCGGGAACGACCTGTCCCCCTCGAAGCGAACCCGCACATCCTCCGCACCCGAACCATGAACCACCGCGCGCTTCACGTCATCCTGGAACCGGTAAACCGTGTCCACCAACTCACCCGGCGGAAAACGCCTCTCCAAAGCCTCGATGAGCTTCTGCTCCGAAACACCCAACTCCCGCGCGAGGTTCCCGAACTGGTCCGGCCTGGTCTTCCAACCCGAATCCGCGTTACTCGGCCCCACATGAATCGAATTGTCCGCGGTCAAACTGGACGGGCCATACCTGTCGATCAAATCCTGAGACGCCTTCGACCGCGCCGTCAGATGGAAATCGCTTCCCTTGATCGTGATCGACGAGTGACCCCCCACACGCGTCTCATGGCTCGAGGTCAGGACCACATTCAGATGGACAGCCACCTTCGCTTCCGTCCCACCATCCTTGACCGTGACCACGATCGGCCGCGAGATGAGGTTGTTACCCCCGTTATTGCGGGGCTTCGCCCCGAACTCGAAACCACCAAGCGTGCGACGCAGATCCCCGGACCTGCCGCCACCCTTCCCGACGATCACGTCAAGAATTCCGTCCCCGGTCAGCTTCGCGACGGGGACCGACGAAACCGACCGCCCCGACGGCGCGGACGGGGAGACGAACGAGGCGTCACCGGACTGTTCGACTCGCGCGGCTGTGCCTCCGAAGAGGTCGTCTCTCGGCACGCCGTGCTCGTCGAGGAGCGAGGCGGTGAAGTGGAGGTCGCCGTAGCTCTCGTGGATCCCGTCGACCACGGCGCCGGACGTGCCGCCGGCCGCCGGCGGTGCGTCGGGGCCGCCGCCCGGGTGGCCGCTGCTCGGGACGGGCCCGCGTCCGGACGAGGGCGCGATGTCACCCGCACCGCCCGAGTGGGCGCCGCCTGATCCGCCGGCGGAGGGGGGCGCCGGGTGCACGCCGGGGGCAGGAGCCACGCCCAGTCGCGCGTCGTGCACCTCGACCGTGAAGGACAGCCCCCTGGCCTGGGCGAACTGCTCCAGCTGCAGCTTCTGCGCCTGTAGCGCCGCCGGGTTGAAGCCGTCGTTCACGAGGACGACGCGGTCGAGGTCGTCCCACTTCACACCGCCGTGGATCTGGGCCTCGAAGTACCTGGCGAGCCTGCGCTCCAGCGTCCCGGCGTCCCGGAAACCACGGAACGCGCTGTCGTACTGGAAATCGGTCGCCTCGGCGAAGGCCAACCGCACCAGCGGCTCATGGCCGTGGTTGAGCAGCGGCAGCATGTTGCCACTGCCGGTGACGCTCCGGGCGCCCTGAAGGCCGTCGCTGAAGCTATCCGCCGGCGTGAACGTGGCGCGCTGCATCACGTCGCTCTTCAGGTGGAAGACCGCCTGCCCGTACATCTTCACACCGCTCGGGCGGTACTTCGATGTGAGGGCCGCATAGTTCGGCAGGTCCACGAGGTCGCCGGCGGTCGGCGCGAAGCGCGCCCCAGCCGGGCCCGGGTAGATCCCGGACGCCTCCGTCGTGCGCTTGACGGACGCCGGCAGACCGAGTGTCTCCTCCACGTTGCCGCGCGTGACGAAGTAGCCCGCGCCGGCCGTATTGGTCTCCCAGGCGTTGCGGAGCAACTGCTGGTTCCCGGTCATCGCGTCCAGCAGCGTCCCCCCACCCGGCAGCGTGTCGCCGATCTTGAGGTTCACCGTGAGGGAGAGGTCTTCCTGCAGGTGCTTGTGGACCTTCGCGATCAGCTCGTGGGCCTGTGCGCCCTCGATCGGGTAGGCCTCCGCCCACTTCCAGTCGCCGCTGCGCAGCTTGCCGGCCAGAAGGTCCGTGTCCGCGGAGAGCGTGCGCAGTGCCCGCCGCTCGGCCATCACGATCGCAGCGAGTTGGGGCATGCGCAGGTTCCGCAGTTCCGTGCGTCCCTCGAGAGCACGGAACAGGTCCACGTTCTCCTGGAACGACTTCTGCTGCTGCACCAGCACCGTCTTCAGCGCGTCGTCGTCCCCGGCGCCGGCCAGTCCCTTGGACAGCACGTCCTGGTAGGCCTTGAGGTCGCCCTCGTAAGCCTCCTTGCCGTTGCCCTTGGGCCATCCGTGGGCCGACTGCGGCTCGCTCAGCCAGTGGGCCACTGTCAGGTCCTGCCCGCTGGGCACCAGGGCGTGGCTGAGGCCCCCGCCCTCGAGCGGGGTGACGACGTGGGTCGCCGACGGGACGTGGTCCACACTCTGCACGATCCCCTGGGGAGCCGGCGGAAGATCGTCGGCGCGGCCACCGAGGTGGAGCAGCGAACGCAGCCCCTGGGGCAGCCGCGGCGCACCGCCGCCGAGACCGTGGCCGTCGAAGGCCTGCACCTCGGGGAGCGGCGCACCGCCGGTCAACTCCGTCCAGTGGGCCTCCGCCCGTGCCAGCGCGGCGTCGGCCTGCCTGACCTGCTCCCACGACTCGAGGTATCGGACGCCGTCCACCTCGGCCGAGGTGCCGACGCCGTTCGCGTAGCGCGTCTGCAGGTCGTCGCGGAGTCTCCGGGCTTCGAGCACTTCCCGGCGGGCGTCGCTGATGGCCGCCGCAGCGTCGATCTCCGCCAGGTCGTCTCCGAAGCCGCCCCGCACACCATCGAGGTCCCGCCCGGCCCCGGTGGAGACCGAGGTGTCGACCGGCGCCTTGCCCTTGCCCTTGTCCACCTTCGGAACAGGGGACTCCTCAGCGGTCCCCGAGACATGGACATCGGACCCGTCGGCCCCTGTCACGCGGACCTCCGGCCCACCGGTGCCCGTAACGTGCACATCGGCCTTGTCGGCCCTCGCCACGTGGACCTCCGGCCCACCGGCACCCGCCATGTGGACATCGGCCCCGCCGACCCCGGGATGCGCGGGCGTCGGGGGGAAGGACGGCACATCGTCCAGCGCCCGGAACACACCCATCTCGAAGAGCATGTCGTCGATGCTGTTGAGCAACTGCTCCATCTCCAGACGCGCCGGCGACAGCGGCACGTCCGGGAACGAGTGCCCCACGGCCGACCAACCGGGAGTGCGCCCTGCCGACCAACCGGGAGTACGCCCCTGATGCGGCACGCCGCCCAGCGGGCTCCTGCCGAACACCGAGGACCCCGGCACGTCCGTGAACGAATCCCCGACCGCCGACCAGTGAAGCTGCAACGGCTCCGGGACCCTGCCCAGCCGCCCCTTGCCTGACAGCGGGGACTCGGGCACATCCGTGAACGAGTGCCCCACCGCCGACTCTCCGGGACGGTGCACCGGGTCCGGCACGCCGCCCAGCGGACCCTTGCCCGTCCCCAGGAGGGTGTCGTCGACGACCGACGCGGGCACCGAGGGCGCCGGCAGGTCGGTCAGCCCAGGGCGGAGCGTGCCGTAGGCCTCGCCGAGTTGACGCGACAGCAGGCGTCCCGCGTCCTCACCCGAGGTGAGGATGGTGTGGGTGACCATCGTCTCGAACTGACCCAGCAGCCCGAGACGTTCCTTTTGCGGGACCGTCGGGAGAACACCGTCGATCAGCGGACGCTGATGGTCGAAGTACACGAAGTGCCGCGCCTGGTCGGTGGCGTCCGCGGCCTCGCCGGGTGCTACCCGCCTCCAGTCGCTCAGCTCGGAGAAGGCGTCCTCGTACCGGATCGTGTCGTCCGCGGTCAGCTTGGCCACCGGTCCCGTGCCGTCCGCCCAGTGCCAGGCGCCGTGGGGGCTCAGCATCGCGTCGGCGAGACGGTAAGGGGCCGCCACCCACAGGTCCGCCACCGACTTGCCGAGCGCGGCGGAGACGAAGCCCTCGGCGAAACGCACGCAGTTGTAGCGGAACAAGTCGTAGACGGCACCGGAGTTCGCCATGGCGTACCGGTAGCCATCGAACAGCTGCTCCGCGGTGATCCGGTAGGTGGACAGCACGCGGACGTGCCCGGAGAGGAGGTAGTCGGAGTCGTTGACGAGGGCACCGGGCCGGCCGAAGAGCTTCCCCTCGTCCCCGGGATAGAAGCCGATCGTGAGCGCCTTCCGCTCACCCGGCAGCATCACGGACACCATGGCGTGGCCCACTTCCCCGTCGGCGAACTCGCGCCACGTGCGGCCGCCGGGGTTCGCCACGAGGGCCACCTCGATGTCCGCCACGGGGTTGTCGATGGCCTGCTCCACATGCCGCCGCAGCGGACGGAACAGGTCGACGAACTGAGCGAAGCCGTCCAGGTCCTCGGTTCCGTGCGCGCCGACGGGGGACCCCGGTATGGAGTCGTCGTCCATGTCAAAACGTGAGGGCAGGGGCGCGTCGAGGGCGTCCGCGCCGACATGCGACGGCACAGGCACATCCAGATCGTCCGCGCCGAGGTGCGCACGCGCCGGTAGGCCGGCGTCGTCCAGGACCAGGTCGTCGAGCCCGTCGAGCAGGCCGCTCTCCGGCCTCGGCGGGACCGGCGGTGCATGGTGCCCGCCCGGTCCTGCCGTGAGCGGCGCGTCGTCGGCGATGTGCGTGTCCCGGACGCCGCCAGGGAGCTTCACGCGCCCCTCACCGGCGAGGTGCACGGCCAACTGGTCGGCCTGCGCGCGAACATCGACCTTGGTGAAGGCGGCGCCGCGGAGGTCCTCCAGCGCCTGTCGGGCGGCGGTGACGGTCTCCACCGTCACGGCGCCGGCCCCCATCTTGCCCAGTTTCAGGTTGACCTCGTGGAGCAGGTCCGCCTCACGCGACAGCACGTGGCCGCCGCCCGACGCCGCGGTCGGGGTGGGTACGGGCTCCTGACGCAGGGGCACCGCGACGTTTCCTTCACCCGTGACGGCCACCTTGTCGTGCGTACCCGGGGTGACGACCAGGTCGTCGGTGCTCTTGGCGGGCGCGCCGGCGAACGCGTGGCCCGCGTCGGCATCCACCGCCTTCCCGCTTCCGGGCGCGCCGGCGAAGGCGGGCTGGTCGACGGGACGGGCGCCGCGGCCGTCGTCGAGGAGGTCGAGCGCGGAACGGGCCGGGTTCCGGGGAGGCGTCCCGTGCACCCCGCCCTTCGGCAGGCCGGTGCCGGGAGCGCCGGGATTGGGGGAACCGTGCACGGCGTCGGTGACCACGGAGCCGGGGCGGCCGCTGCCGGCGGGGCCCACGATGTCGTCGAGGGCCAGGTGGGCCTGGTTGGCGCGGGCCGCGCCGGCGGTGTTGTCGCTGAGGGATGACCCGATGTGCGTGGGCACCGGGTTGTTCGGCGCCACCTTGGAGCCGCCGGTCAGCAGGTCGAACGCCGATCCGCCGGCTCCGGCGCCGCTCTGGTGCCCGGGGACGCCGCTCAGCGGTCCATGGGTGCCGGCCGTTCCGCCCGGGGACGCCAGCAGGTCGTGGACCGCCGCACCGTTCGGCGGGGCCTGGACGCCGGTCAGGGTGGTGTGCGCGGCACCCGCGCCAGGGGTGCCGGGAGCGGTCAGCACGTCATGGATCGCCGTGCTGCCGGGCGTCGGCGCGGGCACCCCGGTCAGAGCGGTGTGCAGCGCCCCGGTTCCGCCGGGCGGTGCTGTCAGCAGGCCGGCCGGGCCCTGGGCCAGCAGGTTGCCCCCGTAGCCCTTGGCGACGAGCGCGGAGACGTCCACGCCCTCGTGTACCGCCGGGGCGCTGGCGGAGCCGGGCACATACAGGCCGGAGGAGTGCGTCGCGAGGCCGTCCGGGGCCGCCGCGCTCACCCCGAGTCCTCCACCCATCTGGCCGGGCGCCGCGTCGAAGGCGTCGATCTTCATCCGGTTCATCTGGGTGCCGGCGATGTCGACCACGTCGTCCATGTGCCGCACCGCGCGGAAACCGGCCATCGAGTTGTCCATCACGGAGCTCGCCCCGTGCACCGCGACCGGGTTGACCGTGCCGACGCGCAGCCCCGCCAGGTCGACGGTGCTGACCGGCTCCACGGAGAAGGAGGACGGGCGGATGGAGGTGCGGGTGTCGGAGAAGTTGCCGAAGCGCACGTTCTCCAGGTCCATCCGCGCCATGTTGATGTTGGCGTGCCCGAGGTCGAGGTGCGAGGTCGCCCCGTGCGGGCCCATCGGCACGGCACTCACGGTGTGCGCGACCGTGCCGCCCACCGGTATGTCCCAGACACCGCGGCCCAAGACGCCGCGGTCCCAGAAGCCCATGCGCAGGGCGCCCTTCAGCCCGAACTCCGCGATGTCGGTGTGCGTCACGGGGAGGAGCAGGCGCGTCCACTTGGCGCCGCCCATCTGGCTGCTCCAGGTCTCCCGGGTGAAGACCTGGAAGTTCCTCCACGCCACGGGGGTCCCGGCCCGTATGGCCGATCCCCAGCCGCGCACCACCACGGGGATGGAGCGGATGCCCTGCACGACGACGAGCCCGCCCTTGACGAACACCGTGCCGCCGAGCGCGGGCACGGTGTGGAAGTTCTGCATGACCCACAGTCCGCCCTGGCGCACCCAGGTCATGCTCATCCGCGCGACGTCCCGCAGGCCGGTCAGGACGGTGGCGAACCGGAACCCGCTGGCGATGTCCTTCAAGGAGATCAGGCTGTTGCGCCCGAACTGGAGGACGGCCTTGAAGCCGTTCTTGAGGAGGCCGCCGATGGCGAAGATCGGCAGCGCCTTGGTGGTGGGGGCGATGATGCCGAGCCCGGCGAGGAACAGGTCGAGGAAGCCGATGTCGCCGTGGGCGAAGTCGATGGCCGCCTTGATGAACAACGTCATGTTGACGCCGAGGGCGAGCAGGGCCACCGGACCGCCGAAGATCAGCGCCGGGACGATGAGGATGATCGCCAGGATCTGGAACATCTCCCAGAAGACCTGGCAGTCCGAGATCGGCAGCCGGATGTCCGAGGCGCTGTGGATCGCGTTCGCGATGGTGCTGCCCACCGCGTCGAGTTCCGCCCCCGCGCTCTCGGCTGTCTGCCGGAGGGCCTCCAGCTGCGGGTCGTCCTTGGCCAGGCCGCGTCCGGCCGACAGAGCGCCGTCCGCCTTCCGCTGGGCCTCCTCGATGTGGTTCGCCCAGCCGCCGAGGTTCTGGGACACCTCCCAGAAGGAGTTCGCCACGTCGTTGATGTGGTTGCGCAGCCGGTCGTCGACCTTGCCCCGGAGCGCGTCCGCGGTCTTTCCGGCGAAGACGCTGCTGTCCGCCGTGTCCATCACCTTGTCGATGGCCTGCGCGATCGCCTTCGCCTGCGAACCGATCTTGACCAGGTCGTCGACCAGCTGACGGATCTGGACCGGGTCTCCGGGGGTCGGGTCCCCGTGGAGACCGAGAACGTTCCAGTCACTCGGGCGAGGCATGTCAGGGATCCCTCCCAGCTCGGAGCGGAGGAGCACGGCGGAGCTCTCCGCGTGGACCACGCGCGGGGGGCGCGCGCGGTTCATGTGACGTGGGTCAAACTCGCGCGCGGCGGTGAACCACCGGGGGGCGTGGTGCGTGGTCGTGCTGACCGGATTCTCCACGGGCCGTACGGAGGTCCCCTGTGCCCGAGATCAAAATCGACTACGACGTCCTCAACGCCGCCAAACGCGACCTGGAGGCTCTGGCGGGCGAGATCGACCCGCTCGTCAGCAAGGGCGTCTTCGGCCGCCTCGGCTCGGGCAGCGGTGAGGCGGAGGCGATCCTCGGCCACGAGGGCATCGCCGGCGCGATGTCGCGCTTCCACTCCAACGCCAGCGGCACCATGAAACGCGCGGACAAGGGCCTCAAGGAGCTGGCCGCCGCCTTCGGCGGGGTGGGCGAGGCCTTCCGCGAGTTCGACTCCGAGCTGGGCGCCGAGATCGGTGTGATGAGCGCCAATCTGCACGTGCAGAACTGGCGGCAGCAGAAGGACCTGTGGGACTACAAGCAGAGTCACCTGAAGGACTGCGAGGGGCCGGGCGAGCTGCCGGACTTCTGCAAGGCCACCAACCCCGGTGACACGCCGCCCGACTTCCACGTCGACACGCCCAACGGCGGTTCGATCGACTCGCACGTGGAGGTCGACAAGGACGGCAACGTCACCAAGGAGGTGACCACCGTCAAGTACGACGGCAACACCTACACCTCCACCACCACGTACAACGGCCCGAGCTACACGACGGACACCACGTATCCCGACGGCAGCACGGCGCACACCGTGGCGAACATCAACAGCGACGGCAGCGGCACCATGACCGTCACCGGCAGCGACGGCAGCCACACCGAGTACACCCGTGGGCCCAAGGGCGCCGACGGCAAGGCGCCGGATTGGCAGTACTCCGACGGCGACAAGCCGGGCGACGGCCCCAAGAACCCGAACCACACCCCGTACGACCCGGACACCCATCCGCAGAACCCGGGTACCCACGGCGGCACCAACCCGAAGATCGCCTGATCGGGGACACCACCCCCAGGCCAGTCAGCAGAACAGAAAGGCGACGCAATGCCTGCGATCCACATCGTTCCCGAAGAGGTCCGGCAGCGGGCCCAGTCTCACGCCAACACCTGCTCCGAGTGGATGACCCGGCTCACGGGCCTGAAGAACGAGGTCGAGAACATGCTCAACGACGAGCTGGTGCTGCCTCAGGCCAGCCCCGCCATCCGCGACGCCTACCAGCAGTTCACCACCAGCCTCACCCAGGCCATCCACGGCCTGGAGAACTTCGGTGAGGCGTTCACCTCGATCGCCAAGGGCGCCGAGGACTTCGACTCCCAGATCGCGGCCAACTTCAACAAGAAGTAGTCCGCAGCGGACGAAGGGGCCGGGCGGGAGTCCTCTCCCGCCCGGCCCCTTCGTCGTGCCCGGTACGCCCGTCGCCCGCACTCGGCGGTGCGGGCCACGGGCTCAGGGGTCACTCCGTGCGGAGCGAGGTCAGCGGCACCTGCAGCGCCATCACCTCGTTGCCCGGTCCCGCGGTCCAGCCGCGGCCCACATGGGGTGCCACCCGGGTGATGGCGTGCGGCAGCCGTACGCCGATCAACTCGCCCTCGTTGATGCTCTTCGGCCCCAGCAGCAGGCCGCGCCTGGCCTTGCGGGCACCGGCCATCCAGCCGCCCATGCCGCCCTGGACGCCGTCGGCGGTCGCGGCGTAGACGAGACCGAGTCCCTGGTCGCGGCCGGAGACCGTGATCTCCTTGAGGACTATGTCGGCGCCGGACATCCCCAGCAGGTCGGCGTCGTCGACCATCACCACCCGCGGTCCGGGCAGCGCGGCGAGCGCGGAGCGCAGCGTCTCCTCGGTCGGCTCGGTGTCGGTGACGACCCGGACCGTGCCGTGCCGGCTGAGCGCCCGCAACGGGGACTCACGCGGGGTAAGGACGACCAGTGAGGTGCCGCCGGCGAGCAGCGAGACCGCCAGCGAGGCGAGCGCGTTGCTACGGCCGGAGCCGGTGGGGCCGATGACGCCGAACACCGAGGACGCGCCCGCGAGGTCCACGCCGACCGGCTCGCCCGCGTCGCCGCCGACGCCCAGCAGGGCCCACAGGGGCCGCTTCCGCTCGTCGGGCACCTTGTCGTAGACCGCGGCGAACTCCGCCGAGCGCGGGAGCGAGGCCACCGTGAACGGGCGCCGCGCCTGGGGCACCCTCGCGTCGCGCTTGAGCGCGGCGGCGCCGATCTTCCGGAGCGCTTCGACCTGTTCGGTGCCGCCGCCCGAGGCGAGCAGGGCGACCTGGGTCTCGGTACCGGTCAGGATGTGCCAGCCCCGGCCGGGCGGGATGTCCGCCGGCAGCTTGCTCGGCTTCATGCCGACGGCCTGCACGTCGGAGCGGTCACCGGGCCGCAGGATCAGCCGGTGGTCGTTGTGGGCCGCCATACGGCCGCCCAGCAGGGCGCGCTCAGAGGTGCCGACGAAGTGGATGCCGGCGGCGGCTCCTTCGCGCACCAGGCGGACCATGTCCTGGTAGAGATGGCTGTACTCGTGCTCGTCGAGCATCGACGACAGGGCGTCCCAGCCGTCGACCAGCAGCAGGATGTGCGCCGGGCGTTCCGCCTTCGGCAGCACCTTGCGCAGCTCTCCGATGCCGGTGGCGTTGTGCTGCTGCGCCAGCTCCTGGCGGTTGACGAGTTCCTGGTTGAGGCGGCGCAGCAGCCGCTCCAGCCGCTCGGTGTCGTGCCGGGCGACGACGGCGCCGCAGTGCGGGAGCGTGGTGAGCGCGGCGAGGCCGCCGCCGGCCGCGTCGATGCCGTAGACGTGCACGTCGGCGGTGCTCAGGTAGCGGGCGGCGGAGCCGGCCAGGGTGCGCAGCACCTGGGTGCGGCCGGACCGGGGCGCGCCGATGACGTAGAGGTGGCCGAAGTTGCTCAGGTCGGCCGCGGCAACGTGGCGCCGCTGCAGCTGCGGCACGTCCTCCAGGGCGTACGGGATGAGCAGGCGTCCCTCGCGGACGGGGTTCATCGCGTCGAGGTCGTCGAGCAGCACGTGCCGCTCCAGCGCGGGCAGCCAGGGGCTGGGCTGCGGGGTGTGGTCCTCCAGCCGGTCCACGGCCGTGCGGATCTCCTCCACCAGGACCTGCAGGTCGGTGGGGGCGGGCGCCTGGGGGGCCTGGGTGACGACGGCCTCGGCGGGGGACAGTGCCGCTGGCCGCCCGAGGGCGTCCCAGGACAGTGCCGACGCCGCGACGGGCTTGCGGGGTCCGCTGTCCGGCTCCGTGTCCTCGGCGGTCTTCGGGCGCGGCCGCTCGGCGCCCACCCACGCGGTCTGGAAGGGCTCGGCCGACTTGGGGCCGCGCCGCACGAGGGCGCGGCCGGGGGTGGCCGGCGAGATCTCCGCGGCGTCGTTGACGTCGATGACGTCCTGGCTCTCGGACGGGTCGGTGACCCGCAGCGCGATCCGCAGGTTGGTGTTGGCGCGGATGTCGGCGGTCACCACACCGGCGGGGCGCTGGGTGGCGAGGACGAGGTGGATGCCGAGGGACCGTCCGCGCTGGGCGATGCTGATGAGTCCGGGCACGAAGTCCGGAACCTCGCGCACCAGGGTGGCGAACTCGTCGATGACCAGCAGGAGCCGGGGAAGCGGCGCGAGCGTGGGGTCGGCGGCGCGTTTGGCCTGGTAGTCGGGGAGGTCCTTGGCGCCTGCGGCGGCGAGGACGTGCTCACGGCGCATCAGCTCGGCGCCGAGCGACTCCAGGGCGCGTTCGACCAGGTGGGCGTCGAGGTCGGTGACCATGCCGAGGGTGTGCGGCAGATTCGCGCACTCCTTGAACGCGCTGCCGCCCTTGTAGTCGACGAGGACGAAGGTCAGTTCGTCGGGCCGGTTCGCGGCGGCGAGGGAGGCCACGAAGGTCTGCAGCAGCTCGGACTTGCCGGAGCCGGTGGTGCCGGCGACCAGTCCGTGCGGTCCGTCCTGGACGAGGTCGAGGGAGAACGGGCCCTCGAAGCCGCTGCCGAGCACGAAGGAGGTGGCGGCGGGCCGCGAGCGCCAGCCCTCCAGGATTTCGTCGGCGTTGGGCGGTTCCTGGTTCAGCAGGTCCAGCAGCTTCACGCGCTGCGGCAGTCCGGCGTCGTGCTCGGGGCTGACGTCGCGGACCGGCGCCACGGCGCGGGCGACCTGCTCGCACCACTCGGGCGTGACCTGGTCGGCACGGACGCCCGGGATGTCGGGCGTGCCGGGGCGCTTGACGGTCAGCCGGCCGGACTCGGCGAGCACCACTCCGGTGCTCTCCTCGGGCAGCAGCCGCTCCTGTTCGTCGAGGCAGACGCTGAAGACCCGGACGGCCGGACCCTCGGTGAGGACCTGCACCATGCCGGGCACGTCGCGCAGCCGGCGCGCGCCGTCGGCGATCACCAGGATGTCGGGGCCGACGACGGCGGCGCTGCGGTCGTTCTTGGTGCTCCGCTTGCGCGACTGGATCCGGGCGACCAGTTCCGACACGCGGGCCGTGGTCGACTCCGGGTCGTTGCCGATCAGGACGAGCGGGCCGCCGGGCGCGGTGGGCCGCACGTGCGGCAGCCAGCGGACCCATCCCCAGTCGTCGGCGCGCTCGGCGTCGGTGAGGAGCACGATCCGCAGGTCGCGGGGGCTGTGCAGCACGGCCGCCTGCACGGTCATCCAGCGGGCCAGCGGCTGCACTTCGGCCGCGGGGCCGGCCACACCCACCACGCCGTGCCCGCTGAGGTCCACGCCGATCGGTGCGTCGGGGATGTTCCAGCGGATGGTGCGGTGGTTCTCATCGCGCGCGGGGTCCTCGAGTTCACGCAGCGAGGGCTGGTCGGCGGTGCCGAGCCGCAGGACGAGGTGGTCGGGGTCGTGGCGGCGCCGTTCCCACAGCCGGCTGCCCGGGCCGGTGGCCATCAGGGCGACGGCGGCGGGGTCCGGCCCGGTGACGTGGCGTATCTGGCGCTCCCGGGCGACGGCCTCGCGGACGCCGTCCTCGACCGCGGCGCGGGTCCGCTGGTACTGCCGCTCCGCCTCCTCGTACTCCTTGCGGGCGGTGCGGCGGCCGGTGACCCAGTTGGAGAGCATCATCATCGGGCCGAGCGCGATGAAGGCGATGAAGTAGTACGACTTGAAGATGGCGACCATGAGGAAGCCCATGATCACCGGGGCGATCATCATGGCGGCGGGGAACGGCCGCTTGCCCGGGGGCCTGGGCGGGGAGGGCAGCCGGACCCGCTCGCCGTCCAGGTGCGGGGCGATCCGCGGCGGGCGGTTGTAGTCGATGCCGAAGCCGTCCGCGGACTCCGTCACGGCGGCGTCCGCCTCGACCGGCGTGCTCATCCGCAGCAGGACGGAGCCCACGGTCAGGTCCTCGCCGGGCGGCCACGGCACCGGCCGTCCCGCGGCGGCGATGCGCTCGGTGGCGACCTGCTCCGGGCGGGTACGGCGCAGCGCGGTGACGGCGTCGTCCGGCGGGGGCGCGGCGACCCGGCCGCGCACGTCGTCGCCGGGCCCGGTGCGGGTGCGATGCCAGTGGGCGGAGCCGTCGGCGCCGACGGTCACCCACAGGCCCCCCTCGGGGACGCTGTCGCCCTCGAGGCGGATCGCGCAGAGCGGTCCGGAGCCGATCTCGTGGCTGCCGAACCCGAGTCGCCAGGTGCGTCCGGCCTGCCGTCCGGAGACGATGTGGACTTCGGCGAGCACCGGTCCCGCGTCGGTCGCGTCGCCGACACGAACCCGGTCGGGATCCGTACCGGGGGCGCCCAGGCTGAGGATGCCGCCTTCGCGCAGTCCGGCCTCGGCGACGGGCAGGTCGGGTTCGAGCCGGCGGCCGTCCAGATAGACGTCGCGGGTCAGCGCGCCGTCCACGGCTTGCGAGAGGTCTGCGACGGTGGAGCGCGCCGGCAGCCCTACGAGGTGGTCGCGGCGCGCACCGTCCGCGCCGTCGACGGTGGTGATGGTGAGGTTCACGGTCTTCCCAGTTCGGGCGTCACGAGGACGAGGAGCGTGCGGTGGCGGCGGAGACGCCCGCCGGTCCGAGGGCGGTCGGCTCGGCGAGGTCGTCGTCGGCGGCGTGTTCCGCGGCGGCGGGGGCCGAGCCGGGGTCGGGACGGCGGGCGGTGGCGGACAGGGCCATGGAGGCCGACGAGAACCCCTCCTCGACGAGGTCGTCGTCGAGGGCGGAGTGGAACGACGGTCGGTCGGGACCGGGGCCGTCGTCGTCACCGGGGACTGGCGGCAGGGAGCGCAGCAGCCGGGCGACGACGCGGGCCAGGGGCAGCGCGTCGATCGTGAGGGCGGGCGGGCCGCCGTGCAGGCGCAGGTTGCCGTCGCGGTCCGCCTCCAGAATCAGGGTGCTGTGGTGGGCGACACCCAGGGACAGCAGGCGCACTCCGGCCGGCCGGCTGCGTTCCGGCGCCTCGGCGCTGACGGCGTAGCGGGCGCCGGGCCGGTCGAAGACGTCGGCGGGACCGGCGTGCCGGGGGTGCACCCCGGCGCCGACCACGACGTCCCCCACGGGGAGGCGGACGTCGAGCTGGGCGGCGACGGCCTGGAGGACGGCGCGAGCGGTGCGCCGCTCCCCGATGAAGGAGACGGCCGGGGGAACGGCCGTCAGATCGAGGAGCACCGCGTCGGCGTCGGCCCTGCCCAGGCAGACGAGCACAGGCGCCCTACCTCGCCCGGTCTCCGCCCCGCGGTCGAGGTCGGCCCGGCGGATCCACCACAGGCGCGGCTCAGCCGCGTCGCGGGCCCACGGCCGGGGCAGCGCTCCCTCACCGTGGCTATGGGCGACGTAGACGCCGACGACGTCGGTGCCGAGGAGTGCCGCGTAGGGGCGGGTGCCGGGGCGTTCGGCGGCGGCGCGGCGCAGTGCGGTCTCGGCGTCCGCCCAGCCGGCGGCGTCGCGGAGCAGGCGGCCGAGCACCCGCAGGCCGCGGCGGTGCCGCAGCTCTGTGCGGACAGGTGTGGCGAAGGCGCGGGCGGCCGTCGTCACCTCGCGCACGACGCGGCGGCGCAGCGCGCCCCAGCCGCCCGCACGGCGGACGATCCAGTGCGCCAGGACGACGGCCAGGATCAGCACTCCGACGAGTCCGATCAGCCGGTTCCAGCCGGCGGGGACGTTCACGCTGCCACTCCGTTCACGCCGCGACGGGCGAGTTCTGCCCTCAGGGCCCGCACTCCGTGGTGAGTGCGGGACTTGACGGTGCCCCGCGGCACACCCATGTCGGCGGCGGCGTCGGCTCCCGTCTGGTCCATGACGTGCACGCGCACCACGGCTTCACGGTGTGCGGGTGGGAGGGCGTCCAGCGCGGCGAGCAGCACGGAGCGGTCCGCGACGAGGCCGGCGTGGTCGCCGGAGTACTCGAGCGCGGTGCCCGCGAAGTCCGCGGCACTGATACCGACGGGAACCGCTCGGTCGCGGCGGCGGTGGTCGACGACGAGGTTGCGGGCCACCCGGAAGAGCCACATGCGGACCGGACGCTCGTGCACATCCAGCCTCCCGACCCGCTGCAGGGCGCGCAGCAGGGTCTCCTGCAGCACGTCCTCCGCGGCGTGCACGTCCCGGCCCATGAGGCCGGTGACGAAGCGCCGCAGGCTGTCCCGCTCCGCGATGATCAGGCTGGCGACAGCACTGTACTCGTCGTCGCCGCCGGTGCCGTCGTCGGTGAGGATCTCCGCCCCGTCCCTGCGGCAGTCGGACTCGTTCACACACATGGCGTAGAGATTAGAGTGCTGATCGACATGCTCCGACCACGGGGTCGGCGCATATCTGATCATTCGCCGGTGCGCTGACGAATGCGTAATCAAAAGTTCACCATGCGGAAACCGTGGGGCGGACGCGCGCCGCACAGTTCCGCCAGATTCCCGATCCGACAGGAGACCACGTGCCTCCCCATCCCGATCCACGGGAACCCGACGTTCTCGACGGGGCCAGGCCCCGTTTCGCGGACACCTTCGCCCGACGCCCTTCCCTGCCCCACCGGCGGTTCCTGCCGGACCGGCGGGCGTGGAGCGTGCTGGCGACGACGTCGGCCGTCATCGGCTGCGCGATCCTCGTCGTACCCCTGATGGCGACCATCAATGTCCTGCCCGACGGGGGCGGCAAGGGCGACTCGGTGGCGGCCGGCGCCCCCAGTGCCTCGCAGAGCGGCGTCCTGCCGGCGTCGCCCGGCAGCGGCGCCAAGAACTCCCCCGCCGGGGGAGGAAAGGTCGCCGCGGCCGGCGGATCCCAGGGACGGGCCGACGCCGGCGGTTCCGTGCGCGGCAGCGGCTCCACCAACGGAGGCCTGCCGCCGGTGGGCGGCGCCCCCGGCAGCGGCGACGGGACCGGCGGCAGCGGCGGCAGCGGCGGCAGCGGCGGTTCGGCCACCGGCGGCTCCGGGAGTTCCGGCGGCTCGTCGGTCTCCGGCGACTCCTCGACCTCCGGCGACTCCTCGACCTCCGGCGACTCCTCGACCTCCGGCGACTCCTCGACCTCCGGCGGCTCGTCGGGCTCCGGCGGCTCGTCGGGCTCCGGTTCCGGCTCGTCCGGCGGCACGACACCGTCCACGTCGGAGCAGACGACCACCGTGCCCGGCGTGCGGATCCGCAGCTCGCAGAGCGGTCGGTGCATCGCGGTCAGCGGCGCCAGGACCAGCCCCGGCCGCGACGGCGCCCGGCTGCAGATCCAGACCTGCGACGACGGCGCCTGGCAGAAGTGGGACTTCCGCTCCGACGGCACCATACGCGCCTTCGGCATGTGCATGGACCTGGCCGGCGCGAACTTCTCCGATGGTGCGGTCATCCAGCTGGCCCGCTGCAACGGCGGGTGGGCCCAGCAGTTCAGGCTCAACTCGTCCCACGACCTCACGGTCAAGAACAAGTGCGTCGACGTCGTCGACAAGGGCACGACCTCCGGCACCCCGCTCCAGCTGTGGACGTGCTACGGAACGACGAACCAGAAGTGGTCGAAGAACTGACCGCGCTCACATGAGGCCGTCCCCGCCCTCCGCAGGGCGGGGACGGCGTGCCGTCACCGCATACAGCGGCCGGCTCCCCGTCGTCACCCCGCGCCGTCGGAGAGGACCACCGAACGCGTCAGGTGCCGCGGCGCGTCCGGGTCGAGCCCCCGCGCCGCGCCGAGCGCCGCGGCCAGCCGCTGGACGACGACCAGGTCGGCAAGCGGGTCGCGCCCCAGAGCGACCAGGCGACCACCAGTGCGCGCGACCTCCCCCGCCATCCCCGCCGGGAGGTCCGCCGCGTCACCGAACCACCACACCACCCGCCCCGGACCGGCGACGCTGATCGGGCCGTGCCGGTACTCCATGACGGGGTACGCCTCCGTCCAGGCGCCAGCCGCCTCCCGCATCTTGAGCGCCGCCTCCTGCGCCACGCCGTAGGCCCAGCCGCGGCCGAGGAAGGTGAACTGCTCCGTCTCCAGCAGCCCCTCGGGCAGCGGCGCGGCCAGCGCGGCCTCCGCCTGCACGGGCAGATGGGCGACTTCCTCCCCCAACAAGGCGCGCAGCAGCACGAGTTGGGTCGTCGCGAAGCGGGTCTGCACGACCGAGACCTCGTCGGCGAAGTCCAGCACCACCGCCGCGTCGGCCAGTTCCGTGACAGGGGTGGCGGGATCGGCGGTGACGGCCACCGTGGGGGTGCCGCCGCGCAACCGGGCCAGCACCTCGAGGACCTCGGTCGTGGTGCCGGAACGGGTGAGGGCGACGACCCTGTCGTAGACCCGGCCGGCCGGAATCTCCGAGGCCGCGAAGGCGTCCGTCTCACCCTGGCCGGCGTTCTCTCGCAGTACCGCGTAGGCGTGCGCCATGAACCACGAGGTGCCGCACCCCACGACCGCCACCCGCTCGCCGGCCCTGGGCAACGCGGCCCGCCAGGGCGCCGTGCCGTCGCCCGCGAGCACGACAGCACGGCGCCAGCAGTCCGGCTGGGTCGCCGTCTCGGTCTCGGTCCTGCTCCGGCTCGTGTTCCCCGCTCCACTCCGGCTCATCGACGGCCTCCGTCCCTGTCCGGCGGCCCGTCGTGCCGAGCACGCCCGGTCGAGCATCATGTGTGGATCTGCCCGACTCTAGCGCTTCTCCCGCAGGACGTTGCATGCTGTTGCGCGGAACGGCCTGGGACGGCGAGGGGGTGGCTCGTGCGAGTGCAGGTCGCGTGTCGGCGCCCTCCGAACCGGCCGCCGTGAAGGGCTCGATCAGCACGGCCGGGGGTGCTCCCGTCCATCACCAGGACGTCGATGTCCGTCACCGGGCGGGTCCGCGCGAAGGCACGCTTCCCCGGCTCGGACACGTCGGCGACCACCACGGCCCGTGCGGCGCGCCCGGCGAGCGCCTGGTTCACACGAGCCCCCCTCGTGCCGGGCCGCCGCGCCGTGCGTGACGTCATCGGCCGTCACCTTCCCGCACCCCGACTTCGGGAGGTCAAGGCGTCATGCCGCTGGTCCCCACCGCCGAACTCGTCCGCGCGGCGCACACCACCGGGCGCGGGATCGGCGCCTTCAACGTCGTCTCCCTGGAGCACGCCGAGGCGATCGTCGCCGGCGCCGAGGCCGCCGGGCGGCCCGTGGTCTGCCAGATCAGCGAGAACGCGGTCCGTTTCCACGGTGGTTCACTCGCGCCGATCGCACGCGCGACCGCCGCGGTCGCCGAGTCCGCCGCGGTCCCCGTGGGCCTCCACCTCGACCATGTCACCGACGAGAACCTACTGCGCAGCGCGCCGGACTGCGGCTTCGGCTCCGTGATGTACGACGCGTCGGTCCTGCCGCACGCCCGCAACGTCTCCGCCACCCGGGCCGCCGCGGACTGGGCGCACGCCCGCGGTCTGTGGCTGGAGGCCGAACTCGGGGCGATAGGCGGGAAGGACGGCGTGCACGCCCCGGGCGCCCGCACCGACCCCGCCGAGGCAGCCGCCTTCGTGGGCGCCACCCGGATCGACGCTCTCGCCGTGGCGGTGGGCAGCTCGCACGCCATGACCACCCGCACGGCACGGCTTGACCACGGCCTGATCGCCCGTCTCCGCCGTGCGGTACCCGTCCCGCTGGTGCTGCACGGTTCCACCGGCGTACCGGACGACGAACTGCGCCTGGCTGTCGCCGCCGGCATGGTCAAGATCAATATCGGTACCGCGCTGAACATCGCCTTCACGGGCGCGGTTCGTGACGCCCTGGCAGCGGACTCCACCGCGGTCGACCCGCGCCGTTATCTGTCCCGCGCGCGCACGCGGATGGCCGCGGCCGTGGAGAACGCCCTGCGCGTCCTCGGCTGACTCACGCGCGGCACCCCCTCAGCGCCGACCCGCCGCCTGAAGCACCTCCGCCGCACGCCGGTGCGCCAACGCCCCCCGGTGAGCCGACGCCCGTACCGCGCCCGGCGCCACCGCCCCGTCGTCGGCACAGATCACCGCGCGGCGGCCCGGTCAACGCCGACCCGCCGCCTGGAGCCGCCGCAACGTCCAGCCACGTCCCAGAGGATCCAGCGGACGGGTCGCGTCAGTGAACACCTCTGCCGCACGCCGGTACGACAAACGCCCCCGCCCGGTGCGGAACAGCGGGCCCTCGACGCGTCCGAGCACGAGCAGCGGCAGCAGCCGGGCCGATCCGTCCCCCCAGCGCAACGGCGGCCCCGAGCGCTCGCGGGTGCGGCGGCCGGGCAGATCGAGGTCGTCGACGTCGAGCGCGAGAAGCCGTTCGATAGACGCCCCCGTCTCGTGGAGCAGATGCCAGAAGGCCTGCTCCCGTAGCGG
Source organism: Actinacidiphila sp. bgisy167 (assembly GCF_057707665.1). Classification (NCBI taxonomy): domain Bacteria; kingdom Bacillati; phylum Actinomycetota; class Actinomycetes; order Kitasatosporales; family Streptomycetaceae; genus Actinacidiphila; species Actinacidiphila sp. bgisy167. Next base: position 47,687 of record NZ_JBYIQP010000047.1, read on the forward strand.
CGCCGCCAGGCGCAGGACCTGGCGCACCTGGTCGGCGCCGAGTCCCGGCTCGGCACGGCGCGCCCTCGGCACGGGCAGGGCCCGCAGGCCCGTCGTGGGGTCGCCGTTCAGCCAGCCTTCCGCACGCCACCACGTCACGGCGCTGCTGAGGACGGACAGTTCACGGTTGGCGGTACGGGCGCCGACCGCCGCGGACCGCAGCGCGAAGGCCTCACGCAGCCGTCCCGCGGTACCCGGCGCGTCCAGCACGGCCAGCGGCACCGCCGGCGGCTCGGCGCCTCGACGGCCGCCGCCGACGGGCGGGGGCCGGTCGACGAGGCCCCAGGCCCAGGTGACCAGTGCGATCCGGTAGACCCGCCGGGATCCCTCGCCCAGCTTGGAGGCGGCGAGGAAGCGGTCGACGGCCACGGCGTACTCCACCGGATGGGTCATACGGTGCCCGCTCCTCCCCTGTCGGTCCGTCGGCCGGGCGACCCGGCTCACCACCGGGCCCGCCGAGATCGACCGCAGTAAATGTCATTTCCCTGTGCGCACTCGCCATCATAAGTTGACTCGACCAGACTCAATAATTTCGCCCGCCGGCCTGGCGTGTCGCCACGCGCCTCTTGCACGCTGCGCCCATGGCACTCATTCCCCGCGCCGCGGTCCTGCGCGAACGCGACTTCCGCCGCTTCTTCCTCGGCTACAGCACCTCGCTCCTCGGATCGTCGATGGCGTCCGTGGCACTCGCCTTCGCGGTCCTGGAGACGGGCGGCGGCGGCACCGAACTCGGCCTGGTCCTGGCGGCCCGCATCCTGCCGCTGGTGCTGGTGCTGCTCGCGGGCGGCGTCCTCACCGACCGCTGGGGCAGCCGCAGCACGATGCTCGCCGCCGACGTCACGCGCTGCCTCACCCAGGCCGGCCTCGCCCTCGCCCTGATCGGCGGCGCTGCGCATATGGCGACGCTGATAGCGCTGGTCGTGGTCTGGGGCGCGGCCGAGGCCCTGTTCACCCCGGCTCTCGACGCGCTCGTCCCGCGCATCGTGCCGGACGACAAGCTCGCCGACGGCAACGCGCTGCTCGGCATGGCCCGGTCTGCGGCGTCGATCGCCGGACCCGCGCTCGCCGGTGTCCTCACGGCGACCGCGGGCGCCTCCGCCGTCCTCACCGTGGACGCCCTCAGTTACGGGGTGAGCGTCGTCGCGCTGCTCCTGCTGCCGCGGACCGTCAGGACCGCCGGATCCGCCTCGTCCTTCGTCCGGGAGCTGCGGGAGGGCTGGACGGAGTTCCGCTCCCGGACCTGGCTGTGGATCACCTCCGTCCACGTCGGCCTGTTCAACCTCCTCGTATGGGCGCCGTTCCTCGTCCTCGGGCCGTTGGTCGTCCAACGGGACCTCGGCGGGCCGTCCTCGTGGGGCCTGGTCATGGCCCTGTACGGGGCCGGAGCCGTGGTGGGCGGCACGGTGATGCTGGGGCGCCGGCCCCGCCGTCCACTGCTCCTGGGCACGGCCGCCACCTCGGGCTGGGCCATGCCTTCGGCCGCGCTCGCCGCCGGGCTGCCGCTGCCATGGATCTGCGCCGCCGCGCTGGCGGCCGGCGTCGGCTCGGCCGTGTGCGGCACTCTCTACGCGACGGTCACGCAGTCGCAGGTGCCGGTCGGCGCGCTCGCCCGCGTCAGCGCGTACGGCACCTTCGGGGCCTTCGCGCTGGGGCCGGTGGGCCTCGCCGCGGCCGGCCCGTCGGCCGTCCTGGTCGGCACCGCGGGGGTGCTGGGCTTCGGCGCGGTCTGGCAGCTCGCGGCGGTGGCCGTGGTCCTGACCCTTCCCGCAGTACGCTCGGCCTTCCCGCTCCCGGGGACGACGGAACCGGCGGCTGCGCCGGACGCCGCTGGGAGCCGGGAGCCGAGCACCACCTCCCCCTCTTCCTGAGCCCTGCGGCGCCGTCGGACAAGGCCGTGGGCCCGCCCCGGGTCGCGGGCAGGATCGGCCCGCGACCCGCCCGCCGTCGACCGCGGCACCGCTCCGGTGGGCGAACGGCAGCACCTCGACGCAGCGGACGGCCTCGACGACGTCACGGGCCTCTCCCGGGCGTCTACCGCTGATCTTGCGAGAGTGCCCCGGCCTTCAGGCCGGGGGTGAATCGCATCTCAGAACTGCTCTGACTGAC
>NZ_JBYIQP010000048.1:0-49029 GCF_057707665.1 Actinacidiphila sp. bgisy167
CATGATCTTGGTGGGGTTTAAAGTCAAGCTCAGAGGTCGCGCGGATAGGCGGGGTGGAGAAAGGAGCGGGTCGAGGGCCGAGTCCGGCAAGGCGGAGAAGGGAGACGCAGCGGAGCTGCGGCGACCGACGACAACGCCGCCAGGCGCGAGTGATCGACCCGCGACGCCGGCCCGCCTATCCGCGCGGCCTCTCAGTCGCCCGCCAGCAGGTCGTCGACCCGGGCCTCGCCCTCGCGGTAGCGGCGGGCGATCTCGGTGCTGCAGCCGTCGACCGTCCGCTGCAGCGACTGCCGGTAGCGCGAGACCTGCTGCTCGTGGCGGACCAGCCGGCCCATCGCGTCGTGGAGTTCCTGGTCGGTGCGGGCCTCGAGGTCGGAGAGCTGGACCTCGGCGAGCATCTCCTCGGCGAGCTGCCGGTAGCGCTCGCTGTGCGGGGTGCCCAGGGTGACGTGGCGGGCCGAGGAGCGGTGCCGGGACGGGGTGTCGGTGAGGATCTCGGAGAGCCGGTCGAGCACGGGGGCGTCCGGGGCGGTGCGCCGGGCGAGTTCGGCGCGGAGGATGTCGATCCGGCCCTGGAGGAGCCGCCGCAGGTACGAGAGGTCGGCCTCCTCCAACTGGGCCTCGCGGCGCGCGGTGCGCAGCCCGTCGAGAGTCAGACCGGCGAAGTCGGGCCTGGGGTTGCCGACGAGGAGGGGGGAGCGCGGGCCCGGTGCCTTGAGCATGCGATCGCCTTCCGCCGTGCCGGTCGTGATGCTGTGCTTCATCGCTGTCCGTCCCCTCGTCCCCCGCGTCGGGCAGATATCGATCGTGCCACCGACTAGCTGCGTCTCGCAGGCACCTGCACCCGAACGGCGGCTCCGGACAGTTGTGCGTGAGTCCAAGCGGGCGTACGGCCTCGGTGCCGCGCGCCCCCGGCGACCCGGGACAATGGCGGTATGCGTGCGGTGGCCCAGCGGGTGAGCGAAGCGAGTGTCGTGGTCGACGGCGAGACGGTCGGCGAGATCGTCGGTCCCGGCCTGTGCGTGCTGGTGGGGGTGACGCACGACGACACGGTGGAGAAGGCGGCCCAACTGGCGCGGAAGCTCTGGGGGCTGCGCGTCCTGCCCGGGGAGAAGTCCTGCTCGGACATCGCCGCGCCGCTGCTCGTGGTCTCCCAGTTCACCCTCTACGGTGACGCCCGCAAGGGGCGCCGCCCCACGTGGAACGCGGCGGCGCCCGGCCCCGTCGCGGAGCCGCTGGTGGACGAGGTCGTGGCACAACTGCGGGCGCTGGGCGCGCACGTGGAGACGGGCCGGTTCGGAGCGGACATGAAGGTCTCGCTCACGAACGACGGCCCGTTCACGGTCGTCCTGGAGATGTGATCCGGCCCGCCGGAGGGATCCGGTCAGACCTGTCGGGCGCTGCTGTCGGGCCCGTCAGGGCTCGACGACCGTCTCCTGCGCCGCCGCCGTCCCGTCCGCGAGCAGCGTCACGTCCACCGGGGTGTTGCGCTTGATCACGGCGAGGGCGATCGGGCCCAGCTCCCAATGGCGGGCGGAGGAGGTGACGGCGCCGACCGGGCGGCCGTCCGGCCCGTCCGAGGCCAGCCGTACGGGCGCGCCGTGGCCGGGCAGCTTGACCTCGCTGCCGTCGAGGTGGAGGAAGACCAGGCGGCGCGGCGGGCGGCCGAGGTTGTGCACCCGGGCGACGGTCTCCTGGCCGCGGTAGCAGCCCTTGTCGAGGTGGACGGCGGTGTCCAGCCAGCCCAGCTCGTGCGGGATGGTGCGGTGGTCGGTCTCCAGGCCGACCCGGGGGCGGTGGGCCTCGATGCGCAGTGCCTCCAGGGCCAGCACGCCGACGGGGCTGCCGGCTTCGGAGAAGAAGCGCGCGGCGCTGTCCGACCCGGTGGCGGACGACGGATGGGAGCGGGCCTCGAGTTCGCCGCGCGGCACGAAGACGTCGCGGCCGTACGGGACCTCGCGCACCGGCCACTCCTCCGGAACGGCGGCGATGCTGCCCGCGGGCAGGTGCACGACGGCGTACTCGCCGGTCCGGTCCGAGACGTCGACCTGGTAGAAGAACTTCATGCTCTCCAGGTACGCGACGAGTTCGCCCTGCGTGCCGGGCTCGACGTGCATCCAGGTGGTGGTGCCGTCGTCGACGAGGTAGAGGGCGTGCTCGATGTGGCCGTGCGCGGAGAGGATGAGCGCCTCGGTGGCCCGGCCGGGCGGGAGGTCGCTGACGTGCTGGGTCAGCAGCAGGTGGAGCCACGCGAGGCGGTCCTGGCCGGCGACGGTGACGACGCCCCGGTGGGAGAGGTCGACGAATCCGCTGCCGTCCGCCAGTGCGCGCTGTTCGCGGAAGAGGTCCCCGTAGTGCGCTGCGACTCCCTCGTCGGGGCCTTCCGCGGGAACGGCACCGGGGAGCGACAGCAGGGGACTGGTCGTTGTTTGGCGCTGCATGCCCACCACCCTACGTCCGGTTACTTGAACCCTCAGGCGTTCGAGGGCTTCCCCGTGCACTCCGCGCAGCGGCCGAAGATCGCGAAGTGCTTCATGTCCGTCTCGAAGCCGTATGTCTCGCGCAGGCGGGAGGTCAGCGGCTCGGCGACGGACACGTCGGCCTCGATGACCGACTCGCAGTCCCGGCACACCAGGTGCAGGTGGTGGTGCCGGTCGGCGAGGTGGTAGGTGGGGGCGCCGTGCCCGAGGTGGGCGTGGCTGACCAGGCCCAGCTCCTCCAGGAGCTCCAGGGTGCGGTACACCGTGGAGATGTTGACGCCGGAGGCGGTCCTGCGCACTTCGGTCAGGATGGCGTCCGGAGTCGCGTGCTCCAGCGTGTCGACAGCCTCCAGGACAAGCTGCCGCTGCGGCGTCAGCCGGTAGCCGCGCTGCCTCAGGTCGCTCTTCCAGTCCGTGGTGACCACGAGGACAGTCTAGGCAAGGGAGGGGGCGATCATGGAGTCCCGATCCCCCACGGCCCTACCCCGGCCCCCCCGGGGGCCGGGGGTGCGCCAAGGGCCGTGGGGCCGGCCGGACCGGCGGCCCGGTGGGTCCGGCGGTTCCGCTCAGCGGAAGAAGGCGATGCCGTCGTCCGGGAGGTCCTTGAGGTCCTTCGCCCACTCGCTGGGGTCGACGACCTTCTTCAGGTGCGCCGACATGTAGGGGCGCAGCGGCACCTCGGGGGTGGCCTTCTCGCCTACCCACATCAGGTCGCTCTTGACGTAGCCGTACAGGCGCTTGCCGCCGCTGTACGCGGGCGCGTCGGCGAGCCGGGCCACGGCGTCGGTGACGAGGTCGATCTGCGGCTTGGACTCGGCGAGCTCGCCGTACCAGATCTCGATGACGCCGTCGTCGCGGGTCAGCGTGACCTCGACCGTGCGGTCCTTGGTGATGCGCCAGAAGCCCGACTCGCTCTCCAGCGGCTTCGACGGCTTGCCCTCGGCGTCCAGCACCCAGGTCTTGGATGTGTACTCCAGGAACGACCGCCCGTCGTGGGCGAAGATCACTTCCTGCCCGAAGTTGCACTTCTCGGCGCCCGGGAAGTCGAAGACGCCCGCGCCCTCCCAGGTGCCCAGGAGGAAGGCGAGGGGAACGAGGTCGGGATGGAGGTCGGAGGGGATCTCGATCATGTTCAGCGCTGTCCCTGGTAGAGCTTCTTCACGGCCAGAGCGGAGAACGCGATGACGCCAAGGCAGACCAGGACGAGCAGGGTGTCGAAGAAGAACTCAATGGCGCTCACGAGCGTGCTCCTCGGGCAGGCGCGGACGGTCGGCGGCCCGGTGGGCCGGATACGAGTCTAGTGGGCGGATACGGGCGCGTCCGCGTGAGGTCCGCCCCACGCGGGCGCGCCCGTCCCCGCGGCCCCGATCCGTACGGAGTCAGCCGAGCAGCTGCGACTGGAGGACCACGGCCTGGTGGAGGGGGACGGCCGGCAGGGTCCCGGGCCTGGCGAGCACGATCACAGCCAGGACGTCGCCGGCCTGGACGTAGGCGTAGCGGACGTGCTCTGCCCCGCGCGGCTTGTCCTCGTCGAAGACGGAGATGTTCAGCTCGGAGTCCTCGACCGGAATCGCCTCCCAGTCGGAGTCGTAGTCGGCCGCCTCGGCCTTCGCCAGGGCGCAGTCGGTGAGAGTGCCCTTGGCGTAGGCCGCGTAGCCGAAGGTCTCGAACTGCAGCAGGTAGACCTCCGCTCGGGTTCCGTCACTCGTGGTCCAGGCGCGGGCCGCGATGTGCCGGAGGGCGTTCTGCTCGAAGGCGGCGGTCAGCTTCCCCCGGTCGTTCTTCCGGTAGAGCTCGACGAAGTCGCCGGTCTGCAGCCACCCGGTGGCGCCTGGGAAGGTCTTGTCGACCTTGGCGCCGGCAGGAGCGGGCAGCAGCAGGCTGCGGACGTCCGCGTAGTGCCGGCGTGCCCGGTTGCGTTCGCCGTCCTGCGGCCGGGGCGCCCCGGCCGGCAGCTTGGGCAGCTTCAGGGCGGGGTAGGTCCAGCGGCCGTCGTGCGGAGTACGCAGACCCGGGATCTCGGTCCGCTCGGGCTGCGTCACGGCGTACGCCGCGGCCCCGCCAAGGGCCGCGAACGCCACGACGGCGGCCGTCCACCGCACGGCGGCGCGCAAGGCCCGTCGATCGCGCAGTCGCTTCCGGGGGCGGTCCGCGACCGCCTCTCCGGACACGGCCCCCACCTCCGGGAGGAGTGCGTCCTCGGCCGCCGTCCCGGCCGAGGGCTCGGTCACTGCCTCCGCCGCGGGCACCACGGGCACGGGCTCGGACACGGCTCCAGGCCGGGCGACCTCGGATCCGGGCTCCGTCGCGACTTCGGATCCGGGCTCCGTCGCGTCCTCGGGCTTCCCGGTGCCCGACGCGGGCTCGGGCTCAGGCTTCATCGTGGGTGCGGCGGGCGGCTCCGCCACCCGCACGTCCTGCGCCCGGCTCGTCGGCGCCGGTTCCGCCGCCTCAGCGCCGGCGGTGCTGGGGACGGCCTCCACGGTGGTCGCCACCGCTGACCCCGCCTGTGCCGCGGCCTTCGCGTCGTCGCTCTGGTTCTGTTCGGTCATGCCGCCTCTCCCGGGTCCTCGACGCGGTCGAGTTGCTGCTTGAACAGATCCGCGGCCTCGTCCTTGGGCAGCGGCGAACGGCCCGAGACGGACATGCGGATCGTCAGGTCGCCCTCGGTCGCCACGCAGATCATGGTGTCGAGCTTCGCGCCGGGCTTCTTGGGTGGCAGGACGCAGCGCGCCTTGTCGTGCCCCTCGACCTTCGGGCCGTTCCTGAAGACCCCGAGCGCCTTGGTGAACTCCGTGAAGACGTCGGTCATCGCGCGGGCCGCGCGCTTGTTCTTCATCTGCACGACCTGCGTCTCGAAGGCGGTCGCCCCCGTCATCTCGCGGTACGTCCGCAGGCCGACACCCTGGATGTGAAGCTGCGCCACGGTCTTGTGCAACCGGTCCCGCTGCTTCTTGGGCAGTCCGGCGAGATCGCCCTCGAAGACGGCTACGGCCTGCTTTCCGGTGAACTCCGCGTCGTTGCCGTACGCGCCCACGTCCGGGCCCGGCATGTAGGTCGAGGGGACGGGCAGCAGCAGTTCGCCGAGGGCACCGTAGTGGCTGCCCCCGGACTGGGTGCCGTACTCGGCGGTCTTCTTCGGCTCGGGTGCCTTCCAGGCTTTCGAGCCGGCGTGACCGCCGTCTTCCTTCTGGTGCTTCAGCACGGCGAAGCCGATGCCACCGCCCGCGACGACGGCGACCAGCGCGGCGGCGAGGCCCAGGGCGAGGCCGCGGCGGCCGCGGCCGGTCGTGGTGACGGCCTCCGGCCTGGTGGAGCCGTCGGCGGGAGCGGGGCCGGCAAGCGGCGACTGCCCGAGCTCGGGCCCGGCCACCGGGCTTGCGGGCCGGCCCTGCGGCTGCGGCTGCGGCTCCGCGGGGGTGGGGATGTTCTCGTCGCTCACAGCCGCTCCCACTGCCGCTCGGCCAGGGACATGATGGTGGACTTCTTGATCGGCCGTGCCGACTGCACCCAGATGTCCATCATGACGGTGCCTTTACGAGCCAGAGCGCGAGCCGCGTACTGGGGCAGGTAGCCCGGCTCGGTCCAGGGCTTGGAGTAGACCCACGCCCTGCCGTCGAAGGTGCCGGGGACGGCCGTCCCCTTGTTGCCCGCGTACTTCTTCCCGCCCATGTACTCCTGCTGCCCCTCGAGCATGTCGGCGGTGTAGGGGTGCGTCTCGTCGCGGAACTGGATGAGGTGGACCTCGGTGGTCACGGAGGTGGCGTAGCCACCCGTCCGCCACGCGGAGACGGCCGCCCGCCGGAAGTCGTTGCCGTTCAGCATCGCGAACATGCCACCCGGCTCCTCGAAGGTGCTCGCGTAGTCGTACAGCGAGTACCAGTGGTCGCGGCCGATGTCGCCGTCGAGGTCCTTGGCGCCCTTCGGCCTCTTGAGCAGCAGCTTGCGCAGGTCGCCGTCGGAGGTGACCAGGGTGTCCTCCGCCGCCGTGAGCGGCTTCGCCGACGGGGCGGCGCCCTTGGGCTGCACGAGCTTCGGCTGGGCGAGCGGGGGAAGCGGGGTCTCGGGGCGGTCGTACTGGATCTTGTAACCGGCGCCGGCGCCCGCCAGGACCCCGAGGACCGCCGCGCAGGCGATCAGCAGGGTGGTCCGGCCGCGTCTGCGGGGCGGGCGGACGGGTGGCCCGCCCGGAACAGGGGCGTCCTGTTCCGGGACGGGGATGTCCTGGGTCAAAGGGTTCTCCACTGGGGTGTTCATCGATGTGGCGGCCGGAGTGCCGGCCGGTGCGAGGCAGGCATGAGGCCGGTCCGGGACGACGCCCGGGCGCGGCCGCTCGGGGGGCGTTGCGTACGGTGCGCCGTACAGCCCGGTCAGCGGCCGGTCTTCAGGCGCCGGTACTGCTGGTCGAGGAGCCGCGCGAGCAGGTCCTTGCCGGGGGTCTTCGCCCCGGTGACGGAGAGGGTGATGTGCACGTCGCCCTGGTGGGACAGGACGATCACCGAGCCGGTGCTCTCCGCGGAGGAGGACGACAGGCGGTACGCCTTGGCGGGGCTGCTCGACGCGGGCAGCGTGATCCGGGGCTCCTGGTAGTAGAAGGCGCTGTAGTAGGCGGTGGCGGAGCCGGCGTCCGCGAAGCGGACGAGCTGCACGGAGACCTCGTAGTCGCCGTCAGCGGTGAGGTAGGTCCGCTGGGCCGCGGCCTTGAAGCCGTGGTCGGCCAGGGCCCGCTCCATCTCGGCGGAGTCCGCCGCCTCGGAGCGGGACAGCTCGGAGCCCTCCTCGTCGCCGTAGACCTCGGCGCCGGCGGGCGGGGTGAGCAGGAAGTAGCGCAGGTCACCGCTGTGCCTGCCGCCGTCCACGGTGCCCTTGAGGGTGTGCGTGGGCGAGGGCGCCGCCGTCGCGGCGGGGCTCGGGGACGCGGTCTTCGACGACGGCCGCGGGTCGGCCGTCCCGGGACCCCGGCTGCTCGGCGCGGCCGCGGCCGGCAGCGCCGCCGACGACGACGACGAACGGCCGAACGCCACGACGGCCCCGGCCGTCACGGTCGCGAGCACAACAAGTCCGACGATCATGGCGATGACGGCGCCGGCACGCGATTCGGTACGCGCTTCCACAGGCCCCCCCGGGCAGACTTCCGCGACCGGCGCGCTGATCGCGCCTACGCGGGAACGCATTATGTCGAGCGTCGGTGAACGCTCCCACTGGTTTTGCCGTGAGACGAGCCACCTTAGGGTATGTGGCATGGCGAAGAAGCTCGTGATCAAGGTGACCGCAGGTGCGGACGCCCCCGAACGCTGCTCCCAGGCGTTCACCGTGGCGGCGGTCGCGGTCGCCAGCGGCGTCGAGGTGTCGCTGTGGCTGACCGGGGAGTCCGCCTGGTTCGCGCTGCCGGGGCGGGCCGCGGAGTTCGAACTGCCGCACGCCGCGCCGCTGCCCGAGCTGATCGAGGGGATCATGGCGGGCGGGCGGATCACGCTGTGTACCCAGTGCGCGGCGCGCCGGGACATCACGGAGAAGGACGTGCTGGACGGCGTCCGGATCGCCGGGTCGCAGGTCTTCGTCAGCGAGGCCATGGCCGACGGGACGCAGGCGCTCGTCTACTGAGCCGCCGTGAGGGTTCGTGCGGGCGGTCCGAGGGCCTCGCGGTCGCGGGATCGTCGGGAGTCCCGTCGGGAGTCCGGGGTCCGCTGAGGCCGCTTTCCGGGCGTCAGCGCTGGTCGCGGTGGTCGTCGCGGCGGTCCAGCTCGCGCCACCACTCGTCGGAGGTCGGGTCGCCGGTCTCGTCCCACCAGCGCTCGTCCCGCCCCCTGCGGTTGGCGACGACGGCGGCGATCGGCGGGATGATCATGGCCACCACGCACATGCCGACGGCCACCGGGACCGACCACAGCCGCACGAGGCTCCACGCCAGGACGAAGAGCAGGACGCAACTGCCCATCATGGCGTAATACCAACGACGACGCCGCCTCGTGGACACCCTTCCACCGTACGACCCGAAGGGCCGCGCTCCCACTCGGTGGCCCGGGTGGGAGCGCGGCCCTTCGATCGTCCGCGCGGCCGCCGGTCAGACGGCGATGGCGACCTCGGTGAGGTTGCCCTGCTGGGCCACGACGGCACGGTCCACCGTCGCGCCCGGCACGAGGGCACGCAGGGTCCACGAGCCGGGGGCGGCGAAGAAGCGGAACTGGCCGGTCGCCGAGGTCGGCACCTCGGCCGTGAACTCGCCGCCGCCGTCCAGCAGCCGGACGTAGCCGGTGACCGGCTCGCCGTCGCGGGTCACGGAACCCTGGATGATCGTCTCGGTCGAAACGTCGATGCCGGCCAGATCAGGGCCGCCGGCCTTCGCTCCACACATGGTGCTGATTCCTCCCGGTCGGGGGTCGGTCTCGTGGGCTTACTTCGCGGCGCCGAGCTCGATCGGCACGCCGACGAGGGAGCCGTACTCGGTCCAGGAACCGTCGTAGTTCTTGACGTTGGGCTGCTCGAGCAGCTCGTGCAGCACGAACCAGGTGTGCGCGGAGCGCTCGCCGATGCGGCAGTAGGCGATGGTGTCCTTGGCCAGGTCCACGCCCTCGTTCTGGTACAGCTCCTTCAACTCGGCGTCCGACTTGAAGGTGCCGTCGTCGTTGGCCGACTTCGACCAGGGGATGTTGCGGGCGGTGGGCACGTGGCCCGGGCGCTGGGACTGCTCCTGCGGCAGGTGGGCCGGGGCGAGCAGCTTGCCGGTGAACTCGTCGGGCGAGCGGACGTCGACGAGGTTCAGGCTGCCGATGGCCGCCACGACGTCGTCGCGGAAGGCGCGGATGGAGGTGTCCTGGGGCTTGGCCTTGTACTGGGTGGCCGGGCGGACGGGGACCTCGGAGCCGTCGACCAGGTCGCGGGAGTCCAGCTCCCACTTCTTGCGGCCGCCGTCGAGGAGCTTGACGTCCTCGTGGCCGTACAGCTTGAAGTACCAGTAGGCGTAGGCCGCGAACCAGTTGTTGTTGCCGCCGTAGAGGACGACCGTGTCCTCGTTGCCGATGCCCTTGGCCGACAGGAGCTTCTCGAAGCCGGCCTGGTCGACGAAGTCACGGCGCACCGGGTCCTGGAGGTCCTGCTTCCAGTCGATCCGGACGGCGTTCTTGATGTGGTTCTTGTCGTACGCCGACGTGTCCTCGTCGACCTCGACGATGACCACCTTCGGGTCGTCGATCCGGGCCTGGACCCAGTCGGCGTCCACCAGGACGTCACTGCGGCTCATTGCTGTCTCCTCCGGGGCAGTTGCGGATGTCTCGGCGCACGGACGGGTGCGCACGGATGCCGGACTGCGCCGCACGGGCGCGTCGCGGCCTTGCGCGGAAAAGGGTGGGGCCTGCGCGCTGCGCCGGCGGACGGCGCAGGGGCCCTTAGGGAACGCGACAGAGCATGGCGGCGACACGGCACAGGTCGACTGCCCGCCGCTTCGTGAGATCCGCCTGTCGCTTCATGGGCTCGATCGTAGGGAAGGGGACCGGCCGGTGTCACCGGCGGTCCGTATCCCGAGATGAGATTGTCCGTGATGCGGGATACGGAGCGAATGCCGGGCCGTGACCTCCGCGGCGGTCACGGGGGTCCGCCCCGCCCGCGCCGGCGGCGCGGGCGGACGCGGCGTCACTGGGCGAGAACGACGTTCTTGCCGGTCGCCGCGATGCTGACGCCGTCGGCGGTCGCGGTCACGGAGGTCAGTTCGATGCCCTGCGGCAGGCCCGACAGGGCGCGGGAGAAGTCGATCCGCTCGCGGATCAGGTCCTCCACGGCCGGGGGCAGCGACTCCAGCCCCGGTATCGTGCCCGCGGTCAGCTTGATGCCGCCCTTGTCGGTCAGGCTGACCTCGCTGACCACGCTGCGCTTGATCGTGCCGACCGGGGTGGAGACCTCGACCCCCACCTTGACCCGGCCCTCGCCGTTCGCCGAGGCGCCGCCGTAGCCGATCGTCACACCGCGCGGGGCGGCCTTGGCCAGATCCTCGTAGCTGACGAGGGCGGTGCCCTCGGCCGTATCGGCGACCGCGCTGCTGAAGCCGCTGCCCAGGCTCACCCCGTGCAGGTCGGCCTGGAAGCGGGCGACGCTCAGCGACTGGTCCCCGGCGCCGGCCCGCACGTCGTCCGCCGTCACCTCGACGTCGTCCAGCTTCTCGGCCAGCACCTGGGTGAGGAACGGAAAGCCCCGGATCTCGATGCCGGGCGGAGAGTCGAGCCCCAGCGTCCGCTGCGCCCGGTCCTTCGCCTCGGACTCCGCGAAGTGCACGGCGATCCGGTCCGCGGCGACGAACAAACCGCCGAGGACCACGACGAGGACGAGCAGGATCCGGACAGCACGCATGGGCCAACCCCCGAGTCGGTGTTCGGACCCCGACCCTAGTGGGTGCCTCAGCCCAGCAGGACCCGGGCCATCACATAGACGGCGGGGGCGGCGGCGGTCAGCGGCAGCGCCACACCAGCCGTGAAGTGGACGAACCGGGACGGGAAGTCGTAGCTGGCCACCCGCAGGCCGATCAGCGCGCAGACCCCGGCGGCGAGCGCGATCAGGGCCGCGTCGGAGGTCTCCAGCCGCCCGAGGGCGATGCCGGCGCCGGTGGCCGCGGCGAGCGCCACCAGGACGGAGACCACCCCGGGCAGCGGGATCGCGCGGGCGAGCGTCGCGACGGCGACCGCGGCCACCGCGGTGACGACGGCGTCGGCGCCCCGCGGGTCCGCCGTGGTCGCCAGGAAGCCGGTGGCCAGGATCGTCAGGAGCGTCGAGGCGGCGGTCGCGGTCAGCGAGGAGAGCCGCTCCTCGGCGCTGCCGCGGTGGCGCAGTTGCAGGACGAGGACGAGCAGCAGCCAGACGCCGAGGGTGCCGATGATCACCGACGGCGCGTTCTGCGCCCCGCCGGCCAGCACCGCGACCTCGGCGGTGACGCCCGCCAGGAAGGCCAGCACGATGCCCTGCCGGGCCGGCCACATGCCGTTCAGCCGGAACCAGCCGGCCGCGGTGACCGCCTGCAGCAGCACCCCCGCCGCGGCGAGCGCGGGACGGCCCAGCAGCACGCCGCCGGCCAGCAGGAGCGCCAGCGCGGCCGTGACGAGGGCGGGCTGCATGCCGGGGGCGATGATCGGCGAGCCGGTGCGGGAAGCCTGGCGGCGGCGGGCGGCGCGGCCGCCGCCGGAAGGCGGCTGCGGTGCGTCCGCGGCGGGCGGGAGGACGGCGGTGGTGTCGTGCGCGGGCATCGGGCCCGCGCCGCGGTCATACCAGTCGTGGGTGTCGGTCACGTGCTCATCCTCCCGCGAACGGCGGGAGCACCTCGACGGTGCCGCCGTCCGCCAGCCGGACCCCGGCGTGGTCGCGGGTGCCGACGGGGTTCCCGTCGACCAGGAACGAGCACCTGGCCAGTACGCGGGCGAACTCGGGGCGGGACGCGTGGCGCTCGCGCGCCGCGTCCAGCGCCTCGGCGAGGGTGCCCTCCCGGTACGGCTCCTCCGCGGCGCCGGCGGCGGCCTTGGCCGCGGCCCAGTACCGGATGGTTCCGTGTGCCGCCATAGCGGTCCTTCCGTTCGCCGGTGCCTGTCCTCCCGCGGTCCATGATGGCGCAGCCCGGCCGCCGCGCGGCGGCCGGGCCCGGGCGCCGGGTCAGCGGGGCGGCCGGGCCTGGCCGGCCCGTTCGGCCGTCCACCCGGCGATGCGGCGCAGGAGGGCGGACGGCGCGGCGTTCTCGGCGTGGCCGAACCCGGGCTCGATCCACAGGTCGGCGGCGCCGCCCGCGGCGTCAGCCAGGGAGAGCGGGTGGTCGAGCGGGAAGTACCCGTCGCGGTCGCCGTGCACGACGAGCAGCGGTGTGGGCGCGATGGAGCGCACCGCCTCGACCGGGGGCACGGGCACGGGGTCCCAGTCCTTGTGGTGGATACGGGTGTGCAGCACCCCTCGGGAGACCAGGCGTCCCACGGGCCGGGTGATCGCCCAGTGCACGCGGCGCATCGGCGCCGTACCCCGGTAGTACCAGCGGGCGGGCGCGCTCACGGAGACCACCGCGTCGACGTGCGCCCCGTCCTGCGCCGGTTTGCGCCCCGCGTGCCGCAGCACGACCGAACCACCCATGGAGAAGCCCACCGACGCCACCGCCGGGTGCCCGAGCCGCCGGGCCCAGCGCACCGCGGCTTCCAGATCGAGGACCTCCCGGTCGCCGACCGTGGAGCGTCCGCCGGAACGGCCGTGCCCCCGGAAGGAGAAGGTCACCACGCCGCCGACGCCCTCCGCATGGGCGAAGATCTGCGCCGCCCGCCGCACGGCGGGCCGCTCCAGGGCGCCGGTGAAGCCGTGCGCCACGACGATCGCCGGACCTCCGGGCGTCGCTCCGGGCAGGTACGCGGCGTCGATGGGCACCCGGTCCTCGGCCGTCAGCACCGCACGCAACCCACCGGAAACGATCGACGGCGCACACGAGCGCACGACGAGGGGCTCACTCACGGACTCCATGTGGGCTATTCTCTTTGGTCAAGAGGATCCGGGCAGCGTCGCCCCCGGGTCCTTTCGTGCTTTCCGGCCCGCCGGAGGGCACAGGTCGGCGCGCACACGTCCTCGCAGGGACCGAGGAGGGTCGCAATGGGCAAGCGGAACACGCATGACCGGACGATGCACGACAGGAGCAGCCGGTGAGCTCTCTCCTCCTCCTGACCAACGCGCTCCAGCCGTCCACCGAGGTGCTTCCCGCCCTCGGGCTGCTGCTGCACGACGTACGGGTGGCCCCGGCCGAGGGCCCCGCGCTGGTGGACACCCCCGGCGCCGACGTGATCCTCGTCGACGGACGCCGCGACCTGCCGCAGGTCCGCTCGCTGTGCCAACTGCTCCGTTCCACCGGGCCCGGCTGCCCGCTGGTCCTGGTGGTCACCGAGGGCGGCCTCGCGGCCGTCACCGCGGACTGGGGCATCGACGACGTCCTGCTGGACACCGCCGGGCCCGCGGAGGTCGAGGCGCGGCTGCGTCTGGCGATGGGCCGCCAGCAGATCGTCGTCGACGACGGCCCGGCGGAGATCCGCAACGGCGACCTGTCGGTGGACGAGGCCACGTACAGCGCCAAGCTCAAGGGCAGGGTGCTGGACCTGACCTTCAAGGAGTTCGAGCTGCTGAAGTACCTCGCGCAGCACCCGGGCCGGGTCTTCACCCGCGCCCAGCTGCTGCAGGAGGTCTGGGGCTACGACTACTTCGGCGGCACGCGCACCGTGGACGTGCACGTACGGCGGCTGCGCGCCAAGCTCGGGCCCGAGCACGAGTCCCTGATCGGCACCGTCCGCAACGTCGGCTACCGCTTCGTCAGCCCGGAGAAGGGCGAGCGGACGGAGCCCGAGGCGGCCTCCGCGCGGACCGAGCAGGAACCGGCGCCCGCGCCGGCGCAGGAGGCGGCCGGAACCGGCTCCCAAGGCGCGTGACCTCGGGCTGATCACGCGGTGGTCACGCCCGTGGACAGACGGTGGGTCGCACGGGTGTACCCGCGTAGACTCAGCCCGTGGCAAAGGTGACGCGTGACGATGTGGCCAGGCTGGCGGGGACCTCGACCGCGGTCGTCAGCTACGTCATCAACAACGGACCCCGGCCGGTCGCACCGGCCACCCGCGAGCGTGTCCTCGCGGCGATCAAGCAGCTGGGGTACCGCCCGGACCGGGTGGCCCAGGCCATGGCGAGTCGCCGTACGGACCTCATAGGGCTGATCGTGCCGGACGCCCGGCAGCCGTTCTTCGCGGAGATGGCGCACGCCGTCGAGAGGGCGGCCGCCGAGCGCGGCAAGATGGTGCTGGTCGGCAACTCCGACTACCTCGACGAGCGCGAGGTGCACTATCTGCGCGCCTTCCTCGGCATGCGGGTCTCCGGGCTGATCCTCATCAGCCAGGGCCTCAGCGAGCACGCCGCGGTGGAGATCGACGCCTGGGACGCGCGGGTGGTGCTGATGCACCGGCGGCCCGAGGCGATCGACGACGTCGCGGTCGTCACGGACGACGTCGGCGGCGCCCAGCTCGCCACCCGGCACCTGCTGGAGCACGGGCACGCGTACGTGGCCTGCCTCGGCGGCACCGAGATCACCCCGAAGCACGGCGACCCCGTCACCGACCACATCGAGGGCTGGCGCCGCGCCATGCAGGAGGCCGGCATCCCCGTCGAGGGCCGTCTGTACTCCTCCCCGTACAACCGCTACGACGCCTACGAGGTCGGCCTGGAGCTGCTGTCCCGGCCCGACCGGCCCACCGCCATCGTGTGCGCGACCGACGACCAGGCCATCGGCCTGCTGCGGGCGGCCCGCGAACTGCGCATCGACGTGCCGGGCGAGCTGGCCGTGGCCGGCTTTGACGACGTCAAGGAGGCGGCGCTCACCGACCCGCCGCTGACGACGGTGGCCTCGGACCGCGAGGCCATGGCCCGTGCGGCGCTGGACCTGGTGCTGGACGACGGGCTGCGGGTCTCCGGCTCGAGGCGCGAGCGGCTGCGGCAGTTCCCGTCCCGGCTGGTCGTGCGGCGCAGCTGCGGCTGCCACTGACCGCCACCCGACCGGCCCGCCCCGACCGATCCGCCGGCCCGCGGGCGGCGGTCTGTGCGGGCCGTATCAGCCCTGGCCCTGACCTGCCGCTTTGTTGTTTATATCGGGCATACGGAACTCTGCCCCGGTTCTCAGGTCACGCTCAGGAAGCTCTCATGTTCGGTGAGCACAGTCATAGACATGAACGAGAGCACCCGTCGCGACGACGCCCACGACCCGCGGCAGCCGCAGCAGTCCCCCGGCGCCGGCGGGTACCCGCCCCGGCCTCCGTACGAGCCGCACGTCCCGTACGGGCACGCGGCGCCCTACGCCCAGCCGCGTCCCTTCTCCCAGCCCCCTGCGCCGCACCCGGCCGCCGCGCCGGCCCAGCCGCAGCCCCGCAGCCGCCGACCCGTGGCGCTGGTCGCCTCCGTGGCGCTGGTCTCCGCGCTGATCGGCGGTGGGGCGGCGGCCCTGGTGGGGCGGGCGACGACCGCGACCTCCGCGGCTGGCGCCGCCACCAAGGTGATCGGCGCCAGCAGCTCCGGCAGCACCGGGGTCGCGGCCGTGGCCGCCGCCGTCGGCCCGAGCATCGTGGAGATCAGCGCGACCTCCGACGCCGGGCAGTCCACCGGTTCGGGTGTGATCGTCAGCGGCGACGGTGAGATCGTCACCAACAACCACGTCGTCTCCGGTGCGGCCTCGGTCAAGGTGACCTTCAGCTCCGGCAGGACGGTCACCGCCGACGTCCTCGGCACCGACAGCGGCAAGGACCTCGCGCTGGTGAAGGCCGCGGGCGTGAGCGGCCTGCCGGTGGCGTCGCTGGGCGACTCCAGCCGGGTCGAGGTCGGCGACCAGGTCGTCGCCATCGGCTCCCCCGAGGGTCTTTCCGGCACCGTCACCAGCGGCATCGTCTCCGCCCTCGACCGCGACGTCACCGTGTCCACCGGCGAGGGGCAGCAGCGGCAGCGGCCCGGCGCCGGCGCCGGCGGGTGGCCGTTCGAGTTCGGCGGCGGCCGTTTCAACGGCGACGTCGGACCCTCCACGACCACGTACAAGGCGATCCAGACCGACGCCTCGCTCAACCCCGGCAACTCCGGCGGCGCCCTGATCGACATGAGCGGCCGGATCATCGGCATCAACTCGGCCATGTACTCGGCCGCCGCCTCCGCCACCGGTCAGGCGGGCAGCGTCGGCCTCGGCTTCGCCATCCCGGTGAACACCGTGAAGGCAGACCTCGGCACCCTGCGCAACGGCGGCAGCGACAGCTGACCGCACCGCTTCGAAGGGAAGTGGGCACCATGAACGTCTTCCTCAGCACCTCCCGCCACCCCGCCGGCGTCCCGTCCGGCCCCGCCGACCGCGCGCTGATCCCCTACCGGGAGCCGGCCGCCCGCGAGCCCGAGATCGCGACCACCCGCCGCTACGCGCGCCGCTACGCCCGCCGGGCGATTGCGGCCCACCGCCTCGCCGCCGTGCAAGGCTGAGAACCGGGCACCCCGCCGGACCCCCGGCGGCGCCCACCGCCCCCGACCCTCATCCCGTGAGGTGGAAGAGCATGAGCCCCGGCGAGAACGGCGAGGCCCCCGCCCGTGTCCTGATCGTGGACGACGAGCCCGCGGTCCGTGAAGCACTCAGGCGCAGCCTCGCCTTCGAGGGATACCAGACCGAGCTGGCGGAGGACGGCCTGGCCGCCCTGGACCAGGTCGCCTCCTACCGGCCCGACGTGATCGTCCTCGACGTCCTCATGCCGCGCATGGACGGCCTCACCACCGCCCGCAGGCTGCGCTCCGGCGGCACCACCACGCCGATCCTCATGCTCACGGCCCGGGACACCGTCGGAGACCGGGTCACCGGTCTTGACGCCGGTGCCGACGACTACCTCGTCAAGCCCTTCGAACTGGACGAGCTGCTCGCCCGGCTGCGGGCGCTGCTGCGGCGCAGCGCGTACGCGACGCTGCCGGGCGGCGACAACGCCGAGGAGGGCGTGCTGTCCTTCGCGGACCTGCGGATGGACACCTCGACCCGCGAGGTCACCCGGGCCGGCGTGCCGGTCGAGCTGACCCGCACCGAGTACACCCTGCTGGAGATGTTCCTCGCGCACCCGCGCCAGGTGCTCACCCGCGAGCAGATCCTCAAGGCGGTCTGGGGCTTCGACTTCGAGCCGAGCTCCAACTCCCTGGACGTGTACGTGATGTACCTGCGGCGCAAGACCGAGGCCGGCGGCCTGCCCCGGCTGGTCCACACCGTACGGGGTGTCGGCTATGTGCTGCGCTCCGCGGAGGGCAAGGGCTGATGCCGCGCATCCCGCGCTTCCGCTCCCTTCCGCTGCGCTCCCGGCTGGCCATCCTCACCGCGGCCGCCGTGGCGGTCGCGGTAGCGGCGTGCGCGCTGGCCTGCTGGTTCATCGTGGAGAAGCAGCTGATGGACCAGCTGGACGAGTCGCTGAGCTCGCCGGGCAACGCGGCCCCCGCCGCCCGGAGCGTGCTCGGCGACTACGGGTGCCTGAGCCGGCCCCGGACGGACGTGGACAACGGGCCGCTCTCCTTCAACCCCAACCACTCCTCCGTGCTGCTCGTCACCGAGAACGGCACGGGCTGCTGGGTGCTCGGCGACGAGGTGCTGCCGGTGACCGCGGCGGATCTCGCCGTGGTCCGGGGCGACTCACCGCAGTCCCTGCAGACCGTGACCACGCGGGACGGCACGAGGATGCGGGTGCTGACGCGGCCCGCGCAGATCGAGTACCCCCGCCAGCGCACGGAGCAGGCGGCGATCTCGGTCGGCCGCCCGCTCAGCGAGGTGACCGGGCCGCTGAACACCCTCGCCCTGATCCTGCTGGCCGTCAGCGGCATAGGGGTGCTCGGCGCGAGCGCGGCGGGGCTGGGCGTGGCCCGCGCGGGGCTGAAGCCGGTGGACCGGCTCACCGACACCGTGGAGCATGTGGCGCGCACCGAGGACCTGAACGTCCGCATCCCGGTCGAGGGCCGCGACGAGATCGCGCGGCTGTCGGCGTCCTTCAACGCCATGACGGCCGCCCTGTCCTCCTCCCGTGTGCTGCAGCAGCAGCTCATCGCGGACGCCGGGCACGAGCTGCGCACCCCGCTCACCTCCCTGCGCACCAACATCGAGCTGCTCGAACGCAGCGAGCTGACCGGCCGGGAGCTGCCCCCGCAGGACCGCCGGGAACTGATGCTCTCGGTGAAGGCGCAGATGGGCGAACTGGCGGCGCTCATCGGCGATCTGCAGGAGCTGTCCCGGCCGGACGCGGCCCACGGCGGCGCGCCTCCGCAGACCGTGGCGTTCCACGAGGTCGTGGAGGCCGCGCTGGAGCGGGCCCGGCGGCGCACCGGCCCCGACCTGAAGATCACCGCGGAGCTGGCCCCCTGGTACCTGCGGGCCGAGCCCTCCGCTCTGGAGCGGGCGGTGATCAACCTACTGGACAACGCCGTGAAGTTCAGCCCGCCGGCCGGAACGGTCGAGGTCGACCTGCACGGCGGCGAGCTGACGGTCAGGGACCACGGCCCGGGCATCCCGTCGGAGGACCTGCCGCACGTCTTCGAGCGCTTCTGGCGTTCGGCCTCCGCCCGCAGCCTGCCCGGCTCGGGCCTCGGCCTGTCGATCGTGGCCCGCACGGTGCAGCAGCTCGGCGGCACGGTCGCCCTGCACCCCGCGCAGGACGGCGGCACCGTGGCGGTCGTCCGGCTGCCGGGGGCGCAGACCCCGCCGCCCGCGACGCCGCCCGGGCCCCCACCCGGAACGCCGCCGACTGCCTGACCGGGAGCCGGGGATCACCTGACCGGGCGCCGACGACGTGACGGTCCGTGCCCCCAGGCGGCCTGGGACGGGACGGGCCGGCCTCCGGCTTCGAGCGGCGTCAGCCGGCCCGGGCCGGCGGTGCGGACGACGCCCGGCGTCGCCGCCGCTCAGCGGATCACGTGCGGCAGGAAGCGCGCGTACGTGTCGGTGACCAGACCCGCCGACTCGCGGATGCCGAGCCCGGCCGGCTCGTCCGCCACGACCCACGCGCCGAGCACCACGTGGTTGCCGTCGAACGCGGGCAGCGGGGCCAGTTCCTGGTAGCAACAGGGCTCCTCGGCGCGCGGCGCGGCGGTCTCGCCCGCCCGGTGCACGGTGACGCCGGCGCCCTCGCGGCCGAGCAGCGGCTTGGCGACCCAGCCGGTGGTCCGGGCGAGTTCGCGGGGACCGTCGAGATAGGCGGCGAGGAGGTTGGGGTGGCCCGGGTAGAGCTCCCACAGGACGGCCAGGAGCGCCTTGTTGGACAGCAGCATCTTCCAGGCGGGCTCGATCCAGCAGGTGGTGCCGGTGCCGCCGCCGTTGTCGAGGGTGTCCAGGACATGGCCGCCGAAGGGGTCGGAGGCCAGCCACTCCCAGGGATAGAGCTTGAAGCAGCTGCGGATGAAGCGCAGCCGGTCGTCGACGAAGCGACCGGACAGCGCGTCCCAGCCGATCTCCTCGACGGACAGGGCGCGGGTGCGAAGGCCGGCCTGCTCGGCGGTCTCCCGCAGGTACGCCACCGTCATCAGGTCCTCGCCGAGCTCGTCGGCCTCGGTGTGCGCGAAATGCACCGGGCCGGGCGGCAGCAGCGGAGCCTGACGCCGCCACGCGTCGACGAGGCGTTCGTGCAGGGAGTTCCACTGGTCGGCGCCGGGAAAACGGTCCTCCATCCAGAACCACTGGGCACTGGCCGCCTCCACCAGGGAGGTGGGGGTGTCGGCGTTGTACTCCAGCAGCTTCGCCGGGCCGGTCCCGTCGTAGCGCAGGTCGAAACGGCCGTAGAGGGAGGGGAGTTCGGCGCGCCGTCGCCAGGACTCGGCGATCCGCCCGGCCAGGCGCGGGTCGTGGACGCCGAGTTCGCGGAAGCGGTCCTCGGCCACGATGTGCTCCGCGGCGGCGAGGCACATGGCGTGCAGCTCCTCGACGGTCTCCTCCAGGGCCTCGACCTCCGGGAGCGAGAACTCGTAGTAGCCGCTCTCGTCCCAGTAGGGCCGCAAGGACCCGTCGGGGTGGCGGGTCAGCGGGTAGACGACGCCCTGGTCCTCGACGATCCGCTGCCAGCCGGGGCGCGGCTCGACGACGTGCCGCCGCATCAGCCGCCGCCGGACCCGTGGTCCGAGCCGTGGCCGCCGAAACCCCCGGTCTTCACCGACGACTTGTCGAAGCTGCCGCCCTCGGCCTTCCCGTTCCGGACTTTGCCGCCGTAGTAGTAGCTGCCCTTGCCGTTGTCGTCGTCGCACTCCTTGGCCGGGAGCGTCCGGTAGGTGTCCGGGTCGACGCAGCGCTTGTCGGGGTCGGAGCCGCACGCGGCCAGGGCGGCGGCCAGCACACCCATGCCGCCCAGGATCACCGCGCCGGACCTGAACCGCCGCCGCTGCGTAGTCGCCATGTCCCCCAGGGTAGGGAGCGCCTACGGGCGGCGGAAGAGCGGGGCGTGTACGGACGGCCGGGGGCGATCGGAGGCGACCGGGAACGGCCGGGGGCGACCGTCGCTGCCGACGGCCGCCCCCGGTGCGGTGCGTGTGTGCGCGGGACCTGCCCGCTCCGCCTCGTCCCTACCGGACGATCGTGATGCGGTCCGCCGCCGGGGCCGCCAGCGGCGCGGAGGCCGAGGAGTTGGCGGTCAGGTAGGCGTTGAGCGCGGCCAGGTCGTCGCCGCCGACGAGTTCGCCGGTGCCCTCGGCCAGCACGCCGAAGCCGTCACCGCCGCCGGAGAGGAAGGAGTTCATCGCGACGCGGTAGCTCGCGGCCGGGTCGATCGGGGCGCCGTTCAGGCGGATCGAGTCGGTCACGACGCGGGCGGCGCCGGTCTTGGTGAGGTCCAGCGTGTAGGTCAGGCCGGCCGATACCTGGAGGATCTTCGGGGCGGCCTCGTTGCTGCCGCTGACCTGCTGCTGGAGCGCGGTGACCAGTTGGGCGCCGGTCAGCGTCCGCAGGTTGACCGTGTTGCTGAACGGCTGGACGGCGAAGCCCTCGGCGTAGGTGACCACTCCGTCGCCCTCGCCGCCGGAGGCCCTGTGCACCAGGTCGGTGCGGATGCCGCCGGGGTTCATCAGCGCGATCGCGGTCGAGGGGTCGAGGGTCCTGGCGTACGCGAGCTGCGCGTCGGCGATGAGGTCGCCGAGGGGGGACTCGTCACCGGCCCGGGTGATGTCCTGCGAGATCCAGCCGACGGTGCGGCCGGCGACGGGAGCGGCCAGCGTCTGCCAGCGGCTGATCAGCGAGGTCATGTCCGCGGCCTTGTTCTGGGTGCGGTCCACGACGTGGTTGGAGCCCCGGACCGAGGCGCGCACGATGTCGTGCGTGCGCAGGTCGTACTTCATGTCCAGCTCGGTGAAGAGCCGGCCGAAGGACGCCGCGCTGGTGACCAGGCGGTCGTTGCCCTTGGGGTCGGGGATGGTGCAGACGTAGGCGTTGTGGGTGTGGCCGGTGACCAGCGCGTCGACGTCCGCCGAGGTGTGCTTGGCGATGTCGACGATCGGGCCGGACAGGCCGGCGCCCGAACCGCCCGCGTCGCAGTCGTAGTTGTACGCGGAGGAGGCGGGGAAGCCTCCCTCGTGCACCAGCGCGACGACGGCGTTGACGCCCTTGTGCTTGAGCTCCTTGGTGTACTTGTTGATCGTCTCGACCTCGTCGAGGAACTTCAGCCCCTTGACGCCCTCGGCGGTGACGATGTTCGGGGTGCCCTCGAGAGTGACGCCGATGAAGCCGACGCGGACGCCCTTGACGTTCTCGATGGTGTAGGGCTTGAGCAGCGGGCGGCCGGTCTTCTCGTCGACGACGTTCGCCGAGAGGATCGGGTAGTCGGCGCCCTTGAACTTGCGGCCCTTCTCGTAGCAGCCCTCGACCGGGTGGCAGCCGCCGTTCTGGAGGCGGAGCAGCTCGTCCTTGCCCTCGTCGAACTCGTGGTTGCCGACGCTGGTGACGTCCAGCCCCAGCTTGTTCATGGCCTCGACGGTGGGCTCGTCGTGGAACAGGCCGGACAGCAGCGGGCTGGCGCCCACGATGTCGCCGGCCGCCACGGTGAGCGAACGCTCCTGCCCCTTGCGGGCGGTGCGCAGACTGGAGGCCAGGTACTCGACGCCACCGGCGTCGACGGTCTTGGAGGTGCCGTCCGCCTGGAGCTCCGTGACGCGGCCGGACGAACCGGCCGGGGGCTCCAGGTTGCCGTGGAAGTCGTTGACGGCGAGCAACTGGAGGTCGACGGTACGGCCGCTGTTGCCGTGGCCCTTGCCTCCGTGGTGGGTCTCGTGGGCCTGGGCGGTCGGGCTCGCTATGACGAGCGCACCGACCGCGGCCAGTCCGGCGGTCGCTGCGGCGACGCGGCGCGCGGCACGGCGACGCGGGTGGGTCACTGACATGGGTCCCCTTGGACGTGGACGTTGGACGTGGACGTTGATGGACAGGCGGAGGACGGAGCGCAGCCTATTGTCAACGCGCGTAGTTGTCAGTGGCCTTGCGGTTACGGGCAGGTTTCGGCTGATCGGTTCGCGACGGGCCGCCAGGAGTGTGTCTCGCATCCTGAAAGGATCTGTCTCGCCATTCAAACCGGCGGCATAGTGGGACCCACCACCCACCGAGGAGGTGCGCGCCATGCGCCGCCGCTGGCTGATGCTCGCCCTGGGCACCGGCGCCCAAACCGCCGCCTGCGCCTTCGTCTACGGAATCCCCTACCTGGCCCCCGCGTTGCGGGACACCGCACACCTGACCCTTCCTCAGATCGGGCTCCTCATCGCCTGCCCGACCGCCGGACTGGTCGCCGCCCTCGTCGCATGGGGCGCCGCCGCGGACCGGTACGGCGAACGCGTCGTCATCGCCACCGGGCTCGGCGGCGCCGCCGCGCTGCTGGCCCTGGCCGCCGGCCCGGTCGGCGCCGGAGGCGGCCGGGCGGCGCTGGGCGCGCTGCTCGTGCTGGCCGGCGCGGCGGGGGCCTCGGTGTACTCCGCGAGCGGACGCCTCGTCATGGGCTGGTTCTCCCCGAAGGAGCGGGGACTCGCCATGGGCATCCGGCAGACCGCCACCCCACTGGGCATGGGAGCGGCCGCGCTCGCCATGCCCCTGCTCGCGGCAGGGTCCGGAGTGCGCGGCGCCTTCGCCTTCCTGGCCGCGGTGTGCGGCATCGTCGCCTGCCTGGTGGCGCTGTTCGCCGCCGACCCGGTACGCCCGCGGGCCGCCCCCGGGGCCGCCCCGGCCGCCAACCCCTACCGCGGCTCAGCCGCCTTGTGGCGGATCCACGGCGCCGGCGCCCTGCTGGTCGTACCGCAGTTCACGGCCGGGGCCTTCGCCCTGGTGCTGCTGGTGGACACCCGCGGCTGGTCCGCGGTGGGAGCCGGCCGGCTGATCGCCGTCGCGCAGGTACTGGGGGCCTGCTCGCGGATCGCCGCCGGACGCTGGTCGGACCGGGTCGGCTCCAGACTGCGGCCGATGCGGCGACTGGCCGCCGCCACTGCCGTGGTGGTCGCCGCGACGGCCCTGACCTCGGCCTTCCCCTCACCGCTCACGGCGGCCGCCCTCGTCCTGGCCGTGGGCGTGACCGCCAGCACCAACGGCCTGTCCTTCACCGCCACGGCCGAACGCGCCGGCCCGGCCTGGTCCGGCCGCGCCCTCGGCGTCCACAACACCGGGCAGAATCTGACCGCCGCCGTCGTCCCGCCGTTGAGCGCCGCCCTGATCTCGGCCTGCGGCTACTGGCCGGCTCTCGCTGCCGCGTCGGTCGTGGCCTGCGGTGCGGCGGCACTGGTGCCGGTGGACGCTGCGCACGCCCAAGCGGTCGTAAGCTCGGTCCCATGACCGACGCAAGCGCGCAGCAGACGGCCGTGAGCCCCCGCCGGATCGACGTCCTCGACGAGTTGGGCCCCGATCAGGCCGACGCCGTTCTGGCCCTGATCGAGGCAGCCGCGGAGACCGACGGCCAGGCCGCGGTCTCCGAGCAGGGCCGTCTGAACCTGCGCGGCGGCGCCCGCGAGGGCGTACGCCACCTGCTGGTCACGAGCGGGGAGGCGCTCGTCGGGTACGCCCAACTGGAGGACGCCGACCCGGTCGAGGCCCCCGCCGCCGAGCTGGTGATCCACCCCGCGCACCGCGCTCAGGGCCACGGACGCGCCCTCGGCCACGCGTTGCTCGCCGCCTCCGGCAAGCGGCTGCGGGTGTGGGCGCACGGCGGCCACCCCGCCGCCCGCCATCTGGCCGGGCTGCTCGGCCTCGCCCTCTTCCGCGAACTGCGGCAACTGCGCCGTCCGCTGCGGGAGGACGCCGGCGCGCCCCCGCTGAGCAAGCCCGCGCTCCCCGCCGGCGTCACCGTGCGCACCTTTGTCCCCGGTCAGGACGACGCCGCCTGGCTGGCGGTGAACGCCGCCGCCTTCGCGCACCACCCCGAGCAGGGCAGCCTCACCCAGCGCGATCTGGACGACCGCAAGGCCGAACCCTGGTTCGACCCGGCCGGTTTCTTCCTGGCCTTCCACGGCGACCGGCTGGCCGGCTTCCACTGGACGAAGGTGCACACGCGCGAGCACCTCGGCGAGGTCTATGTGCTGGGCATCCACCCCGAGGAGCAGGGCGGCGGCCTGGGCCGGGCGCTCACGCTGATCGGGCTGCGCCACCTCGCGCACGACCGCGGCCTGGCGACCGCGATGCTCTACGTCGACGCGGACAACGCCCCCGCCCTCGCCGTCTACGAGCGCCTCGGCTTCACCACGCACGAGGTCGACCTGATGTACCGGACGGAGACCTGAGCACCCTCCGCCCGCAGCCCGGCCCCCGGCCGGGCCCGCGGTGGCGGACCCCCACGTCACGGCCGGTATGCACGGCGATTTCCTGACCGCCACCTGCCCGTTACCGGTGATTCAACCGCGCTTGCGAGCATCTGGGAATGCAGACGCCCGCCCCGACCCCCTTTCCCCCGCTCGACCTGCCGGTATCCCGGCGCGCCGGGGACAATGGAGGCGTGGTCGGTGGCCAGGTTCCGCGCACCACCATCCACGTGAATGACGTGCCGGATCCGGAGGAGGGCTCGCACTCATGGCCTCGATGAACGTCCCGACGAATGCCCGGACCGAGCGGTCCGGCTCCGGTGCCCCGGCCTCGCCCGACACCCCGGCGGAGTCCCCCGCCTACCGCCGGCCGCACGTCGTCCCGCCCCTGCACCCCGAACCCGCGCGCCTGGACGTCCTCTCGCCGGTGCCGCGTCCCGCGCAGCAGACCGGCGACGGCCGCCCGGACGGCGCCGCGGAGGACGAGGGGAGAGGCGACGAGCTCGCGCCGAACCGCTTCCTGGACCGCGAGCAGAGCTGGCTGGCCTTCAACGAGCGGGTGCTGGAGCTCGCCGAGGACCCGGCCACCCCCCTCCTCGAACGGGCCAACTTCCTCGCGATCTTCGCCAGCAACCTGGACGAGTTCTTCATGGTCCGCGTCGCCGGCCTGAAGCGCCGCATCACCACCGGCGTCGCCCAGCGCTCCGCCTCCGGCCTGCCGCCCACCAAGGTGCTGGAGAACATCCTCAGCCGCGCCCGCGAGCTCATGGCCCGGCACGCCGCCTGCTTCCAGAACGACGTGGCCCCGGCGCTCGCCGAGGAGGACATCCACATCATCCGGTGGAACGACCTCACCGAGAAGGAGCAGGCCCGGCTCTTCACCCTCTTCCGCAACAAGATCTTCCCGGTCCTGACCCCGCTGGCCGTCGACCCGGCGCACCCGTTCCCGTACATCTCCGGCCTGTCCCTGAACCTGGCCGTCACCGTGCGCAACCCGGTCTCCGGACACGACCACTTCGCCCGGGTGAAGGTCCCGCCGATCCTGTCCCGCTTCCTCGAGGCCGGCCCGCAGCGCTTCGTCCCGCTGGAGGACGTCATCGCCGCGCACCTCGAGGAGCTCTTCCCGGGCATGGAGGTGCTGGACAGCCATATGTTCCGGGTGACCCGGAACGAGGACCTGGAGGTCGAGGAGGACGACGCGGAGAACCTGCTCCAGGCACTGGAGAAGGAACTGCTGCGCCGCCGCTTCGGCCCCCCGGTCCGCCTGGAGGTCGAGGAGTCGATCTCCCCGCAGGCCCTGGACACCCTGGCCCAGGAACTGAAGATCGCGGACGCCGAGGTCTTTCCCCTGCCCGGGCCGCTCGACCTGACCGGGCTGTTCGCGATCGCCGGGCAGGACCGTCCGGAGCTGAAGTACCCGAAGTTCATCGGCGGCACCCACCCGGATCTGGCCGAGGTCGAGTCCGCGCACGCCACCGACGTCTTCGCGGCGCTGCGTGAGCGCGACGTGCTGCTGCACCACCCGTACCACTCCTTCTCCACCTCCGTGCAGCGGTTCCTCGAGCAGGCCGCGCAGGACCCGGACGTGCTGGCCATCAAGCAGACGCTGTACCGCACCTCCGGCGACTCCCCGATCGTGGACGCCCTGATCGACGCCGCCGAGGCCGGCAAGCAGGTGCTGGTGCTGGTCGAGATCAAGGCGCGCTTCGACGAGCAGGCCAACATCAAGTGGGCCCGCAAGCTGGAGGAGGCGGGCTGCCATGTCGTCTACGGCCTGGT
Source organism: Actinacidiphila sp. bgisy167 (assembly GCF_057707665.1). Classification (NCBI taxonomy): domain Bacteria; kingdom Bacillati; phylum Actinomycetota; class Actinomycetes; order Kitasatosporales; family Streptomycetaceae; genus Actinacidiphila; species Actinacidiphila sp. bgisy167. The sequence continues at coordinate 26,523 of NZ_JBYIQP010000048.1, forward strand.
CGGGCTGAAGACGCACTGCAAGCTCTCGCTGGTCGTCCGCCAGGAGGGCGACACCCTGCGCCGCTACAGCCACGTCGGCACCGGCAACTACCACCCCAAGACCGCCCGGCTCTACGAGGACCTCGGGTTGCTGACCGCCGACCCGCAGGTCGGCGCCGACCTGTCCCACCTGTTCAACCGGCTCTCCGGCTACTCGCGCCGCGAGACCTACAACCGGCTGCTGGTGGCCCCGCGCAGCCTGCGCGACGGGTTGATCCAGCGGATCCTCGCGGAGATCACCCACCACCGCGAGGGTCGGCCCGCGTACATCCGGATCAAGGTCAACTCGATGGTCGACGAGGCCGTCATCGACGCGCTGTACCGGGCGTCCCGGGCGGGTGTGCCCGTCGACGTCTGGGTGCGCGGCATCTGCGCGCTGCGCCCGGGTGTGCCGGGCCTCTCGGAGAACATCAGGGTGCGCAGTGTGCTCGGCCGCTTCCTGGAGCACTCCCGGGTCTTCGTCTTCGGCAACGGAGGCGACCCCGAGGTGTGGCTCGGCAGCGCCGACATGATGCACCGCAACCTCGACCGCCGCATCGAGGCGATGGTCCGGGTCTCCGACCCGGCGCACCGGACCTCGCTGAACCAGCTGCTGGAGACCGGCACCTCGGACTCCACCTCGTCCTGGTGGCTCGGTCCGGACGGGGAGTGGACCCGGCACAGCACGGACGCCGAAGGGCGTCCGCTGCCCCACATACAGGAGATGCTCATCGAAGCGCGGAGGCGCCGGCGTGGCCCAGCGACACCCTGACGCGGCAGCGACGCCCACCGGCCTGATGTCCGGCGGGCTCACCGACCGTGAGGCCGGCGCCGTCCTCGGTCAGTACCTGCGGGACGAGGCCACGGCCTTCCTGCGCGCGCTGGCGTCACGCGAGGGCGAACCCGGCCGGCCCCCGGACGACACCGCCGAGACCGGGCGGCGGATGCGCCGCTCGGCCCGCCGCATCTCCGGCGCCCTGCACACCTTCGGGTCGCTCACCGACCCCGGCTGGGCGGACCCCCTGCGCGTCGAACTCGGCTGGCTCACCGAAACCCTCGGCCGCGAGCACCGCCACGCCGCCCGGCTCGCCCGGCTGATCGGCGCGCTCCAGCGGCTGGCCTCCGCCGAGGATCTCGGTGGCCCTCCCGCCAGTGCCGTCCCCACCGACGACGACCTCGGCCCGTGGCTGCCGGGGTCCGGCGCGCCGGACCCTGCGGCGGCGACCCGTGGTGCCGGGACCGCGGGCGCCACCGCGGCCGCGGTGCCTGCCGAGGTCGCGGAGTCGGCGACCTCGGGCACCCACGCGTCGGGGCACGCCGCGGGGGCCCGTCGCGCCCCCGCCCCGTCGCAGGCCGGCGAGCGCGGCGGCGCCGGGGGCGGCCCGCTCGCCGTGGGCGCCGCCCGGGCCGGCGCCCTGCTCGAGCGCCAGCTCACCCTCGCCCGGACCCGGGCGCACTCCGCCGCCCTGCAGGCCGTGGGCTCCTCGCGCTTCCACGCGGTCGTGGACGCGGTGGCGGTGCTCGCCTCCGAGGTGCCGCTGTCCCCGGCCGCGCGCGAGCCCGCCGCCTCCGTGCTGCCGCTGCTGGCGGAGCAGGCCCACAGCCGTCTGGCCGAGGCCGCGGCCGCGCTGCCGCTGACGCGCGCCCTGCACCCGTACAACGGCGGGACACTGCACACCTCGCTCTCCGGCGAACCGCCCGCCGAACGGGAGGACGCCGCGTGGAACCGGGTCCGGGTCCTGCTGCGACTGCGGCGCTACGCCGAGGAGGTCCTCGCCCGCGGCACCGCGTACGACGAAGGGTCCACCGCCCGGCTGGCCGCCGCGGCGCGGATGCTGGAGCAGCAGCGGGAGGCGGCGGAGGCCGCGGCCGCCGTCACCGCCGCCGCCCGCACCCCGCGGATCGCCCCGGCGACCGCCTACGCGCTGGGGGTGCTCCATGCCGACCAGCGCCTGGAGGTGGAGGCGGCCCGGTACGCCTTCGCCCACCTGTGGACGCGCTGACCCTCCGGCCGCCCCTCCCGCCGCGCCGGCCGGCGTTCCGCCGCCCGACCGCCCGACCCGTCGATGCCGCTGATCCCGTCCAGCCCGTCCCGCGGGCGCGGCACGACCCGCGCGACCCGCAGCCCGGAAAGGAGCACCGCCATCGCCTCCACCGGCGCCGCCGGCACCCCGATCCTCGCCGCCGGGGCGGTGCTGTGGCGCCGCTCGCCGGTCGACGGCGGCCTGGAGATCGCCCTGGTCCACCGTCCCAAGTACGACGACTGGTCGCTCCCGAAGGGCAAGCTCAAGCGCGGGGAGACGGCGCTCGACGGTGCGCTCCGCGAGGTCGAGGAGGAGACCGGGTTCGACTGCGTGCCCGGCCGGGAGCTGCCGTCCACCACGTACCCCGTGCAGGGACGCACGAAGATCGTGCGCTACTGGGCCGCCGAGGCGCGCGAGGGTTCCTTCGCCCCCAGCCGCGAGGTCGACCGTATGGTGTGGCTGCCGCCGACCGCCGCGCGCAACCGGCTCACCCACGAGCGGGACCGTGCCGTCCTCGACGCGTTCCTCCGCGGAACGGCCCTGTGAGGGTGGCACGCTGAGACGTACACCACTGGGCGCGCGAAGAGCACCGCACTGATATGCGAGGTTCACCTTGCGTTCACCCTCGGCCGTCGACCGCTTCACCTGATCTGCCTAATTTCGGCCTTACCGGTGAGCGAGCAGCCGCCGGGTGGATGCAGAAATCCATACCTCTGCTTCGCCGTCCACCGGCGGGCTTCAGGAAGGAATCACCAAAGGTGAAGCTTCAGCGTAAGAGCGGGCTCCGCGCCCTGGCCGTCGGCGCGGTCGCGGTCTCCGGTGCCCTCATGCTCACTGCGTGCGGTTCGGACGACAACACGAGCCCGGGCGCCGAAGGCAGCAAGGCGCCCGCCACGTCGTCCAGCAGCATCAAGTGCGCGGACAAGGGCGGCCAGCTCCTCGCCTCCGGCTCCTCGGCGCAGCAGAACGCCATGGACGCCTGGGTCAGGAACTACCAGCAGGCCTGCTCCGGCGCCCAGATCAACTACAAGGCGTCGTCCTCGGGCGAGGGCATCGTCGACTTCAACAACGGCACGGACGGCTTCGCCGGCTCCGACTCGCCGCTGAAGCCCGAAGAGGTCGAGGCGTCCAAGAAGATCTGCACCAACGGCACCGGCATCAGCATCCCGATGGTCGGCGGCCCCATCGCCATCGGTTACAACGTGGCCGGCGTGGACAACCTCGTCCTCGACGCCCCCACCCTGGCCAAGATCTTCGACTCGAAGATCACCAAGTGGGACGACGCGGCCATCAAGAAGCTGAACCCGGACGCCAAGCTTCCCAGCACCAAGATCCAGACCTTCCACCGCCAGGACGAGTCCGGCACCACGGACAACCTGACCAAGTACTTCAACGGCGCCGCCAAGGCCGAGTGGCCGTACGAGCACGCCAAGGCGTGGGCGGGCAAGGGCGGCCAGTCCGCTGCCAAGTCCGCCGGTGTCGCGGCCCAGGTCAAGCAGGTCAACGGCTCGATCGGCTACTTCGAGCTCTCCTACGCGACCGCCAACAGCATCAAGACGGTGAAGATCGACACCGGCGCCTCCGCCCCGGTCGAGGCCACCGCCGACAACGCCTCCGCCGGCATCGCGCAGGCCAAGGTCGTGGGCACCGGCGCCGACCTGTCCCTGGACATGTCCGCCGCCTACACCACCAAGGCCGACAACGCCTACCCGATCGTCCTGGTGACCTACGAGATCGCCTGCGACAAGGGCAACAAGGCCGAGACCCTGCCGCTGGTCAAGTCCTTCCTGGGCTACACCGCCTCCGAGGAGGGCCAGTCGATCCTCGCCGAGGCCGGCTACGCGCCGCTCCCGGCCGAGATCGCCACGAAGGTCCGCGCCACCGTGGACGCCCTGTCCTGACCCAGTCGGCCGGCCCCGCGACGTGATGTCGCGGGGCCGCCGCACTTCCGGTGCACCGCCGCCGGGGGAGCCATCCCCCACCCAGACCGGAGAAATGACCGATGGCTATAACCGCACAGACCCCCACCCCACCGCCGCCCGCGAAGCCGGCCGGGGCCACTGTCACGCGCCCGGGCGACAGAATCTTCTCGGGCCTCTCCCGTGGTTCCGGCATCCTGCTGCTGCTGATCATGGCGTCGATCGCGATCTTCCTGACGATCCGCTCGGTCAACGCGATCTCCAAGGACCACGGCAACTTCCTGACCACCTTCGAGTGGAACGCCGGCGCCAACCCGCCGGTCTTCGGCATCGCCGTGCTGGCCTACGGCACGATCGTCAGCTCGATCATCGCGATGGTCATCGCGGTCCCGATCGCGGTCGGCATCGCGCTGTTCATCTCGCACTACGCGCCGCGCCGCGTCGCCTCCCCGCTGTCGTACATCGTCGACCTGCTCGCCGCCGTGCCCAGCATCATCTACGGCCTGTGGGGCGCGCTCTTCCTGGTGCCGCACCTGACCGGCCTCAACATGTGGCTGGACAAGTACCTCGGCTGGACCGTCGTCTTCGACAAGGACGACCCGCAGGGCGCGGCCCGCTCGATCTTCACCGTCGGCATCCTGCTGGCGATCATGATCCTCCCGATCATCACCAACGTCAGCCGCGAGGTCTTCCGGCAGGTGCCGCGGATGCACGAGGAGGCCGCCCTGGCCCTCGGTGCGACCCGCTGGGAGACCATCCGCATGTCGGTGCTCCCCTTCGCCCGCTCCGGCATCGTCAGCGCCTCGATGCTCGGCCTCGGCCGCGCGCTCGGCGAGACGATGGCCGTCGCCACGGTGCTGTCCGCCTCCCCCGTCCTGTCGCTGCACATCCTGGACCCGGTCGGCGGCACCTTCTCCCAGAACATCGTCGCCAAGTTCGGTGAGGCCGACGAGTTCGGCCGTGACGCGCTGATCGCCTCCGGTCTGGTGCTCTTCGTCATCACCCTCCTCGTCAACGGCGCCGCCCGCGCGATCGTCGCGCGGCGCAAGGAATACTCGGGGGCCAACGCATGAGCCACGCAGTAGCAGACGAGCGCTCCGCCCCCGTGGTGCCGCAGCGCGCCCTGGCCCAGCGCCGTCTCCCGAACTGGGCCCCGCTGGCCATCGCGGCCGGCGCGATCGTGCTCGCCGTCGGCATCGGCCTCGGCGCCGGCCTGGACAGCAAGCTCCAGTGGGGTCTGATCGCCGTCCTGCTGTTCGTCCTCGGCAGCTATGTGATCGCCACCGTGGTCGAGGGCCGCCGCCAGGCCAAGGACCGGGTCGCCACCAGCGTGATCTGGGCGTCCTTCGTCCTCGCCGCGCTCCCGCTGTACTCGCTGATCCAGACCACGGTCAGCAGGGGAATCAAGATCCTCGACGGCGCCTTCCTGACGCACTCCATGAACGGCGTGCTGACCATCGGCGAGGGCGGCGGCGTCTATCACGCCATCATCGGCACCCTGGAGCAGGTCGGCATCGCCACCGCCATCGCCGCCCCGATCGGCATGCTGACCGCCGTCTACCTGGTCGAGTACGGCAAGGGCCGGCTCGCCACGGCCGTGACCTTCTTCGTCGACGTCATGACCGGCATCCCGTCGATCGTCGCCGGTCTGTTCATCCTGTCGACCTGGAACCTCCTGCTCGGCTTCGGCCCCTCGGGCTTCGCCGGCTCCATGGCGCTGGCCATCCTGATGATGCCGGTCGTCGTCCGCTCCACCGAGGAGATGCTCAAGCTCGTCCCGAACGAGCTGCGCGAGGCCTCGCTGGCGCTCGGCGTCCCCAAGTGGCGCACCATCGTGAAGGTGGTCGTCCCGACCGCGATCGGCGGCATCACCACGGGCGTCATGCTCGCGGTCGCCCGCATCGCAGGTGAGAGCGCCCCCATCGCGCTGTTGGTCTTCGGCAACAACCTGATCAACAACGACCCGTTCGACGGCCCCCAGGCCTCGCTGCCGTTCTACATCTACCAGCAGTATCAGAACGGCAACGAGCCGAGCTACGACCGGGCCTGGGCGGCGGCACTCGTGCTGATCGCCTTCGTCATGATCCTCAACCTCCTGGCACGCGGCATCGCGCGCTGGAAGGCCCCGAAGACCGGTCGCTGACGCGGCCGACATCAGCGACCACAGGATTGCGAGCATCACCACCATGGCCAAGCGAATCGACGTCAGCGGACTCTCCGCCTACTACGGCGGCTTCAAGGCGATCGACGACATCTCGATGAACATCGAGCCGCGCACGGTGACGGCCTTCATCGGCCCGTCCGGCTGCGGCAAGTCCACCTTCCTGCGCACCCTCAACCGCATGCACGAGGTCACCCCCGGCGGCCGCGTCGAGGGCAAGGTCCTCCTGGACGACGAGAACCTCTACGGCCCGGGTGTCGACCCGGTCTCGGTGCGCCGCACCGTCGGCATGGTCTTCCAGCGCCCCAACCCGTTCCCGACGATGTCGGTCTACGACAACGTCGCGGCCGGCCTGAGGCTCAACGGCGTCAAGAAGAAGGGCGACCTCGACACGATCGTCGAGAAGTCGCTGCGCGGCGCCAACCTCTGGAACGAGGTCAAGGACCGCCTGAACAAGCCCGGCTCCGGACTGTCCGGCGGTCAGCAGCAGCGTCTGTGCATCGCCCGCGCCATCGCGGTCGAGCCCCAGGTCCTGCTCATGGACGAGCCCTGCTCCGCGCTCGACCCGATCTCCACCCTCGCCATCGAGGACCTGATCGGGGAGCTCAAGGAGCGCTTCACCATCGTCATCGTGACCCACAACATGCAGCAGGCCGCGCGCGTCTCGGACCGCACCGCCTTCTTCAACCTCTCGGCGGTCGGCCAGCCCGGCAAGCTCATCGAGATCGACGACACGGAGCGGATCTTCTCCAACCCGTCCGTCCAGGCCACCGAGGACTACATCTCCGGCCGCTTCGGCTGATCGACCGGTCGGCCGATCGGCTTCGTACCGACCGGCCGGCCGATCGCTTCCGCGGCCGTCCCGAGCCGTCCTGCGGTGCTGCATGGCGGTGCCACCGCAAGGCGAAGGCCCGCCCCCCGAACGGGGGGGCGGGCCTGTTTGCGTCGTGCTCGTCGTGTCGGTGTCGTGCCGCGTCCGGCTCAGCCGAAGGCCACGTGCACCACGGCGTAGACCAGCGCGGCGACCGCCGCCGCGGCCGGCATCGTGATGAACCAGCCGATCACGATGTTCTTGGCGACGCCCCAGCGGACCGCGTTGACCCGCTTCGTCGCGCCCACGCCCATGATGGCCGAGGTGATGACGTGGGTCGTGGAGATCGGCGCCTTGAAGATGTAGGCGGTCGTGTACAGGATCGACGCCGCCGTCGTCTCCGCGGCGAAGCCCTGCGGCGGGTCCAGCTCGATGATCTTGCGGCCGAGGGTCCGCATGATCCGCCAACCGCCCGCGTAGGTGCCCAGCGACAGCATCGCGGCGCAGGTGAACTTCACCCACAGCGGGATGCCGTCGCCCTCCTCCTGGACGTCGGCGATGGTGAGCGCGAGGACGACGACACCCATCGTCTTCTGCGCGTCCTGCAGTCCGTGGCCGAGCGCCATCCCCGCCGCCGAGACGGTCTGCGCGATGCGGAAGCCCCGCTTGGCCTTGTGGGGGTTGGCCCGGCGGAAGAGCCACAGGATGAGCAGCATCACCAGGTAGCCGACGACCAGGCCGACGATCGGCGACAGGAACATCGGCAGGATGATCTTGTCCACCACCCCGGACCACAGGACGTCCGTCCCGCCGGCCAGCGCGGCGCCCACCAGGCCGCCGAACAGCGCGTGGCTGCTGGAGGAGGGCAGACCGTAGTACCAGGTGATCAGGTTCCAGACAATCGCCCCGACCAGCCCCGCGAAGAGGATCGCCATGCCGGTCTGCCCGTGCGGCGTCTCGATCAGGCCCTCGCTGACGGTGTGCGCGATGCCGGTGCCGAGGAAGGCACCGGCGAGGTTCATCACCGCGGCCATCGCCAGCGCGGCCCGCGGGGTCAGCGCCCGGGTCGACACAGAGGTGGCGATGGCGTTCGCGGAGTCGTGGAAACCGTTGGTGTACGTGAAGAAGAGCGCGACGCCGACCGTCACGATCAGGGAGAAGGTCTGCACCGGGGTCAGGACTCCTTGACCGCGATGGTCTCCACGGTGTTGGCCACGTGCTCGAAGGCGTCCGCCGCCTCCTCCAGGACGTCCACGATCTGCTTGAGCTTGAGCACCTCGATGGCGTCGTACTTGCCGTTGAAGAGGTGGGCCAGCAGCTTGCGGTGGATCTGGTCCGCCTGGTTCTCCAACCGGTTGACCTCGATCCAGTACTCGGTGAGGTTGTCCATGGTGCGCAGGTGCGGCATCGCCTCGGCGGTCAGCTCGGCCGCCCGGGCCAGCACCTCGATCTGCTGCTCGACCCCGCGGGGCAGCTCATCGATCTGGTACAGAACGACCAGGTCGACGGCCTCCTCCATGAAGTCCATGATGTCGTCGAGGGACGACGCCAGGGTGTAGATGTCCTCGCGGTCGAAGGGCGTGATGAAGGAGGAGTTCAGCTGGTGGAAGATCGCGTGGGTCGCGTCGTCGCCCGCGTGCTCCGCCGCGCGCATCCTTTCCGCGATCTCCGAGCGCGTGGCCGGATCGGCCCCGAGCAGTTCCATGAGGAGCTTCGACCCTGTGACGATGTTGTCCGCGGATGCGGCGAACATGTCGTAGAAGCTCGTCTCCCTGGGGGTCAGACGAAAGCGCACGTGAAGTCCTCGGAATACATCGGTTTCGGTCGCATTGATGCTAGGCGCATCATCCGGCCACAACTAACCGGCGTCCTACAGTGTCGCTCATCGTCAAGGGTGCGCCCCAGCAGGGGTTCTCCGGGCACTCTCGCACATCGGGGCGAATTGGGTACGATATACCCGACTGGGGTATCGGGGGCAGGAGGAACATCATGACGGTCACCGAGACCGGCGGCGCCGCGGAGTCGCAGCAGTCGCCGGCGGACGTCGCCGGGCACGTCGACACCGCCGGGGCCACCCCGGAGCACGGGCACGACGCGCACCAGCACGGCTACGCCAAGCAGAAGGACCAGCACCTCAAGCGGCTGCGCCGCATCGAGGGGCAGATCCGCGGCCTGCAGCGCATGGTCGAGGAGGACGTGTACTGCATCGACATCCTCACCCAGGTGTCGGCCGGCACGAAGGCCCTGCAGTCCTTCGCCCTGCAGTTGCTGGAGGAGCATCTGCGGCACTGCGTCGCCGACGCCGCGGCGAAGGGCGGACCGGAGGCGGACGACAAGGTGGCCGAGGCCACGGCCGCCATAGCCCGGCTGCTCCGCAGCTAGCGACCGGCCCCCGCCGACCGCCTGGTCCCCTGCGCGGGCACGCGGGGGAACACGTCCAGCACCTCGTCGATACGCTCGGCACTCAGCCGTTCCTCGGTCGTCGCCGACGCCGCGATCATCAGCTCGCAGCACAGCTCGATCTCCGCGAGGGCCACGTGGACCTGGTCATCCTGGTCCAGGAGCCACACCGCCACGCGCACCACCTCCCTCCCCGCCCAGCGTAGGGATCGGTGCACGGTCCGTGCATGACACAGACGGGCCATTTCCGGCAAGCCCTCAGGGGCGGTGCGGGCCATTCCGGCGGGCCCTCAGGTGCCGGACGCGGGAACGATCTGCCCGGTGTAGATGTCGGTCCCTCGGGGCAGCATGACCCGCACCGGGGCACCGAAACCGTACATTCCGGTCGTCGAGACCACCGTGACCTGCGCCGGCGCGCTCCGCGTCCCCGCGCCCGCGCCATTGCTGAAGGTGAAGCGCTGCCGCACCTTGCGCAGCCGCCCCTCCTCGTCGAGCCAGGCGTCGAAGGGCACACTGGTCACGGTGAAGCCCTTCGCCGCGGCCGCGAGCTCCGCCCGCACCAGCGGGGAGGCGACGCGAGCCGCGTCCACGATGTCCGTGACCCCCTGGTAGCGGCGCACCCGCACCCCGTCCAGGGTCTCCGACCCGGTCTGCCGCACCTCCCGCGCCGCCCGCAGCAGCTCCGCGGCCACCAGGGGATCGGTCGCGCCGCCGGTGACGAGGTTGCCGTCCGGCAGCCGGGTCGTGTCGACCCGCACCCACTTGTCGGCGGGGACGCCCTCGCCGCGGTTCTTCATGTAAAGGGCGCCCGGCGTCAGCAGCTCCGTGACCGGCGCGTGCTCGACGTCCCCGGCCGCGTCCGGCGGCAGGACGACCTGGATGCGGCCGCGCCGCCCGGCGTAGTCGAAGGAACCGGTGCCCCTGATGGCGATCTTCGTGCCGCCGCTGGCCATCTCCATCGACGTACGGATCTTCGAGCTGCCCTCGGCGACCAGCGCGTCCACCGCCCGCCGCAGCGCGTCCCCGGAGTCCACCGGCACGCTGTCCACCTCGGCGGCCTCACCACTGACCGAGCAGCCCGCCACCGCCAGCACGCACAACCCCAGACCCACGGCTGCCGCAGTCGCCCGGCCGAGCTGCCCCATCTCCGCCAACCCCCCGCACCATGCCGCGCCTCGGACGTCGTCGGGCTTAACGAGGGTCAGGGCACCACGTCACGGCCGGTAGCTTTGTGGGGTGCCTCCGAGTGATCCGCCCCCCACCGCCCACCGCGCGACCACCCTGGAGAAGGGCGCCTTCTCCCACGCGACCTGCGTCTGCGGCTGGCGGGGACCGGCCCGGCGCGCCCGCGACCGCGCCCGCCGCGACGCCGCCGAGCACGAGCAGGGCTGAGACGGCACGCGCAGGGCCCGACGCGGTCCGACGTACGTCACACTCCCCACCCGCAACCGGACACCGCGTCCCCGCCGTCCTCATGGACGACCATACGGGGGCGAACAGAGCGGAAGGCCCCATGTTGAACCGACGATCCGTGATCCGCGGCGGCGCGGGCATCGCCGCCGCGGGCTGGCTGGCCGCGGCCTGCGGCCCGGGCGGCGGTCGCCCTGCCGGCACCGCGAGCCCCACGCCCAGTGCCCCGGGGGCCCCCACGACGGCCGGCGGGAGCCCCTCCGCCAGTGCCTCGCCGACCGCCCGCCCGGACTGGAAGGCCCTGGGCCGCACCCTGGACGGCCGCCTCGTCCTGCCCGACGACGCCGACTACGCCACCGCCCGCCTGCTGTACAACACCCGCTTCGACGGTCAGCGCCCCGCCGCCGTGGCGTACGTCTCCGGCACCGAGGACATCCGCGCGTGCCTGGACTTCGCCCGCCGCACCGGCGTCCCCGTCTCGGTCCGCAACGGCGGGCACTCCTACGCGGGCTACTCCGGCGGCAAGGGCCGGCTCGTCCTCGACGTCTCCTCCATGGCCTCGGTCGACCTGTCCGGCGGCACCGCGACCATCGGGGCCGGGGCGAAGCTCATCGACGTCTACACCCGGCTCGGCTCGAGGGGGCGCACCCTGCCGGCCGGCTCGTGCCCCACGGTCGGCATATCCGGCCTCACCCTGGGCGGCGGCCACGGAGTGCTCAGCCGCGCGTACGGACTGACCTGCGACAGCCTCTCCGGCGCCGAGATCGTCACCGCGGACGGCCAGGTGCTGCGCTGCGACGCCGACGAGAACCCGGATCTGTTCTGGGCGCTGCGCGGCGCGGGCGGCGGCCAGTTCGGCGTGGTGACCAAGCTGACCTTCGACACGCATGCCTCCCCCCAGGTGGTCACCGGCTATCTGACCTGGCCGTGGAGCAAGGCCGCCGCCGTCCTGCGCGCCTGGCAGGAGTGGGGGCCCACCCAGCCCGACGAGATCTGGTCGGCCCTGCACCTGGACAGCTCCGGCTCCGGGTCCCCGCAGATCAGCATCGCCACCGTGGGCATCACCTCGCGCGACGGGCTCGCGAACGCCGTCGACCGGCTCGCCGACAGCATCGGCGCCTCCGCGACAAGCGTCTCCCTGCACCCACGCACCTACCTCGACGCGGCCCTCGCCTACGCCGGCTGCTCGAACCTGAGCACCGCCCAGTGCCACCTGCCCGGCAGCACCCCAGGCCGCAGCCCCTCCGGCCGGCTCGGCAGGGAGACCTACACGGCACGCTCCGACTTCTACGACCGCTCCCTGTCCGAGACCGGCATCCAGACCCTGCTGTCCCAGGTGGAAGGGCTCCGCTCCGGCTCGGGCAGCGTCTCGCTCACCGCGCTCGGCGGCGCCGTCAACCGCGTCTCGCCCACGGCCACCGCCTTCGTCCACCGGCGCTCGCGCTTCCTGGCCCAGTACATAGAGACCCCCGGCACCACGAACTGGCTCGCCGGGCTCCACGCGGCCATGCGCCGCCATGCCTCCGGCGCGGCGTACCAGAACTACACCGACGCCTCACTGACCGACTGGCGCACCGCCTACTACGGTTCAGCAGCCGACCGCCTGACCCGGCTGAAGACCCGATACGACCCCGCGCGGCTCTTCGACTTCCAGCAGGCGCTCTGACCGCTCCGCCCGGCCGCCCCGCCGCGTGCGACGCGTAGGACGTGCGGGGCGCGCCCGCGGACGTCAGGCCGCCAGGTCCTTGTCGACCGCCGACGGCTCCGGGTACGGCTCGCCCCGGCGGCGGTCCGCCCGCCCCGGCGCCGCCTGCACGAGGAAGCCCAGGCGCGAGTCGGCCACGGCCCGGGCCAGCGGGGTCAGCGCGGCCAGCGCCGCCGGGGCGAGCAGCAGCGCGACAGCGGTCCCGAGGGCGAAGCCGCCCAGGACGTCCGTCGGGTAGTGCACGCCCATGTAGACGCGGCAGAAGCCCTCGGCCAGCGCGACGGCGATGGCGGCCAGACCCCACCTGCGGCTGACCATGAACAGGCCCACGGCGACGGCCATCGTCAAGGTGGCGTGGTCGCTGACGAAGGAGAAGTCGGTCTTCCCCTTCACCAGGACGTCGATGCCCTTGTGTTCCAGGAAGGGACGCGGCCGTTCGACGAAGTTGCGCAAGGGGACGTTGAGCACCAGCGCGACCGCCGCCGCCAACCCGGACCAGAGCACGCCCGCCACGGCCGCCGGCGCCTCGGCGCCGCTGCGACGCGCCACGCGCCACCAACACCAGCCGGCGATCAGCACCATGAGCAGGACCAGGCCGTACTCGCCGACGCCCTCCACCATGCGGTCGAACCAGCGCGGGGCGTCCTTGGCGAATCCGTTGATGTCGCGGAGCAGGCTGACGTCGGGGTTCGAGCCGTCCAGCGAGAGCTCTGCCACCGAAGTCCCCTAACTGTCTTCTTCCGCCGCACCCCCGTGCACGTCCGTGTGGGGGTCGATTCTCCACCCTTCAACGGGCGGCACGGTACGCGCCGTTCCGGTCTCCACCGGATGATCACCAAGGTGTTACCGAAGGGAGACACGTTCCCGCATGCCGGTGCCCGGTGTCCACTCACAGCGGCGCGGCGCGCGGGGCGCGGGGCGGCTCACACCGCCGCCGCGCCCGCCGCCGTCACACGCGTCGCCCCGATGTAGTCCGGGGTGTCGATCCTGTCGAAGCGGATCACCGCGCCCGTGTAGGGAGCGTTGATCATGTAGCCGCCGCCGACGTAGATCCCCACGTGGTGGATGGACCGCGGGTCGGTCAGGTCGTCCGCGAAGAACACCAGGTCGCCCGGGAGCAGCTCGTCCCGCTTGGGGTGCGGTCCGGCGTTCCACTGGTCGTTGGCCACCCGCGGCAGCTCGATCCCCACCGAGTGGTACGCCGCCTTCGTCAGGCCCGAGCAGTCGAACCGGCCACCCTGCTCCGGTGTGCCGTTCCCGCCCCACAGGTACTTCGTGCCCAGCTTCTGCTGCGCGTAGTAGATCGCGCCCGCCGCCTGCCGCGACGGTGCGACCGGGCCCACCGGGGCCGCGAAGCTCTTCTGCAGTGTCGTGATGATCCGGACGTAGTTCTGCGTCTCCCGGATCCTCGGCACCCCGCCGGACCGGATGACCCGGTACGCGCCGGCGTTGTAGGCGGCGAGCATGTTCTCCGTCAGGTTCCCCGGGACGTCCTTGACATAGCCGGCCAGCGTGCAGTCGTAGGAGGCCGCCGAGGGGATGGCGTCCGCCGGGTCCCACACGTCGCGGTCCCCGTCCCCGTCCCCGTCCACGCCGTGCGTGGCCCACGTGCCGGGGATGAACTGCGCTATCCCCTGCGCCTGCGCCGGGCTCTGCGCCCTCGGGTTCCAGCCGCTCTCCTGGTAGAGCTGGGCCGCCAGCAGCGCCGGGTTGATGGCGTCGCAGAGGTTCCCCCACTTCTGCACCAGGTTCTGGTACGCCGCCGGCACGGCGCCCTGAGCGAGCGTCACCGCCCCGCCCCCGCCCGTCAGCTTGGCCGCCACCAGGAACGTGCCGACGACGAGCAGCATGACGAACGACATGAAGAGGCCGCCCACGACCCCTGCCACCAACCAGGCCTTCCGCGCGGTCCGCGAAGCCGCCGTCACCCGCCCCACCCCTTCGTCGCTCCACCCTGCCCGACGCGGAAAGTGACGGCACGCCAGGCCTCCGGGAGCATCCCCACCCGCAGCGCCGCCAATCGTTGCCCTCCGCTCACCACCGTGATACACAGAGTAGTCAACAACGTCTCATCGAACACCGGATCGCACGCCAGTGTGTCCAGTCTGACGATTGCGGCCCGGATCACACGGGGGAATGGCTGAGAAAGTCGCTGAGTCGACATACGACGGCGGCATCCTCCGCCAAGATAGACCTTGGCTCCTTGCGCCCCGGCGAGGATGCCAACTGATCTAGCGTGGTGGTGAGTTCTCATGTTCCTGGCAGCCGAGAAGGGCGACATCAACACCATCATCGGTGGCATCGCCCCGGACTGGGGGCCTTTCGGGTCCCTTGGGAACGAGGCGCGCGTCATGATCGAGGTGGTCATGGCAGTGGCGATCCTGCTCTGCCTGGCCATCGCGATCTGGGGCGCGGCCAAACAGCGCATCGGAGCGACGGCGCTCCGCGACACCTTCAGTGCGGAGCAGGGCAAGGGACTGATCATCGCCGGCCTGACCGGCGTGTTCATCATCGGGTCCCTCGGCACGCTCTTCACCATCGTCTACGGGATGGCGGTCTAGCGACCCACACGTCGGCTCCACCCCGTCCCCCGCGCACTGTCCCCGAGGGGCCCGTCCCGGCCCCGCACCCCACCCGAGGCTGTCTGCTGATGCCCACTCACCCCATGACCCCCGAGGGGGCGAGCCCCCGATGAGCCTCGGCCAGGACGGGCCCCCGACCCGTACCCGCCTCCCCGAGCCCGTACCCGGCACGGGCGGCCCTTCCCGCCGCCCGCAGCGCTCCAGCCGCAACCTCGTCACGGTGGTCGGCGTCGTCGTGCTCCTCATCGCGGCCATCGCCTTCGCCAACCGCGGCGGCGGCTCCCCCGCGGACTCCGCCGCCCCGGGCGGAGTCGGCGGCCAGGGCGGCGGCACTCCCCACGGCGCCCGTTCCCAGCCCACGGCCCCCACCGGCACGAAGCCGGTGGACGGCAAGAACGCCGGCATCCCCACGGGCTACGCCCGCACCGACCAGGGCGCCCAGTCCGCCGCGGCGAACTACGCGGTGGCGCTGGGCTCCGACGGCATGTTCGACACGGCCCGGCGTCACACGATCGTCGCGACGATCCACGCCCCCGAGGTCGCGGACCGCCTGCAGGCCGACCTGGACCGCGCCTACTCCCCCGGCTTCCTCGCCAACGTGGGGCTCAACGAGGACGGGAGCGTGCCGGACGGCTACACGTTCGTCTCCCGCACCGTCCCCGTGGGCACCCGCGTGACGGACTTCTCCAGCAGCGCCGCGACCGTCGAGGTGTGGAGCACCGGCCTCGTCGGCCTGGCCGGCGAGGGCTCGACCAAGCCCGTGAGCCAGACGTGGTTCACCATCACTGAGCAACTCATCTGGGTTGACGGGGATTGGAGAATCGAGAGGTCCAGCCAGAAGGAGGGTCCCGCGCCCGTCAACGGCGACAACCGGGCCTCCGGTGCCGACGAGATCGCCAACGCGGTCCGTGGTTATGGGGGGTTCACATATGCCAGGTAGCCACCGGCGCCGCACGCTGTCCTTGACGGCACTCCTCGCCGCGGCCCAGACGACCCTCGTCCTAGCCGCCTCGCGCGCTACCGCCGCCCCCAGTCCCACGCCCACCCCGAGCGGCAGCAACAGCGCGTGCGATCTGATCGTGGGCCAGGCCCGCGACTACTGCGAGGGCGGCACCGGTTCGGAGAACACCCCCTCTGTCGCGGACCCGCTCGACCCCCTGGACTCGCTCGCGCGCGGCTGCGCCGACGCCGCCGCCTGGGTCATCGACGGCCTGTCCAAGGCGGTCAACAAGACCGCCGCCGTGGACTTCACCAACAAGGCGTTCCTCACCCAGTACGCCGTCGTCTTCGCCGCCTCCACCTTCCTCACGCTCCTCCTGTGGCTGCTGGCCGTCGCCAAGCGCGCCGTGCGCGGAGTGCCGCTCACGGAGGCCCTGACCGAGGCGGTCGGCTTCCTCTGGCTCACCGTGATCGCCTCCGCCTTCACGCCGCTGATCCTCTACACCGTCGTGTCGGCGACCGACGGCATCACGGAGGTCGTCGCGTCCGGCACGGCCGCCGACACCGACACCTTCTTCGGCTCCTTCCGGGACGCGCTGACCAAGGACTCCGACATCGGCGGCGGCCCGATCATGCTCATCGTGGTCTCTCTGGTCTCCGTGCTCGCCGCCGGCGTCCTGTGGCTCGAACTCGTCATCCGCGCCGCGCTTCTGTACGTCGGCGCACTGCTCGGCACCGCCGTCTACTCCGGCCTGGTCGACAAGAACATGTGGCACCACGTGCGCCGTTGGGCTGGAATCATGATCGCGGTGATCCTGGTCAAACCCGTGATCGTGGTCGTACTCGGCCTCGCGGGCGCGCTCAGCGGCTCCGACGGGCCCACCGCGTTCGGCGCCGTGGTGTCGGGTCTGGCCATCATCCTGCTGGCCATCTTCGCCAGCGCCATGATCTACCGCTTCGTCCCCGGCTTCGGCGACGACGTGGCCACTCTCCGCAGCAACCGCAAGGCGAGCGCCGAGTCCCAGGCCGCCGCCGTCATCTCCTCCCCCGCCGCGCTGGTCAAGCAGGGCATCAAGACCCACAGCACCCGCGGCGGCCCGCAGGAGCAGACCACGGGCGGCGGCGCTCCGCCCGCGAACGCCGTACCAAGCGGCATCGCCGCGCACAGCAGCCGCAACGGCACCGCCCCGGCACCGGCCCCCGCGCCCCGCACGAACCCTGACCGCGGCAACGGCGGCGGGACCAGAAGCAACACAGCAGGAGGCGAAAGCCGGTGACGTCCCAGCCCTACGCCCCACCGCAGCAACGCCGCACGTACCTGATCGGCAAGGCACGTCCCAACGCCATCGTCGGCAAGAACCGCGAGACCGGCGAGATCGCCCTGATCGTCGTCGGCGCGTTCCTCGGCATGATGTGCGGCCTGCTGATCCCCGTGCTGCCGCTGCGCATCCTCGGCCTGACGGGCTGGCCGCTGCTCGCCTTCGCCGCCGTCTACATGCCGTACCGGCGCCGCACCTTCTACCGCTGGTTCGAGATCAACCGCAGCTACCGCCGTACGCTGCGCACCGCCGCGACCTACCGCTCCACCGCCGCGGAGGCCGGCACCCGGCTCGACGGCCGCGAGGTCGAGATCGGCCCGCCGCCCGGCATCGGACGCATCACCTGGCTGTCGGCGCCCTTCGGCCCGGACGAGATCGCCGTACTGCTGCACGTCGACCGGCGCACCGTCACCGCCGCCATCGAGATCGAGGGCCCCGGCGTCGGCCTGCGCGACAGCGAGGACCAGGAAGCCCTGGTCGAGCGCTTCGGCACCCTGCTCAAGCACGTCGCCAACGGCGACGGCTTCGTCACCCGGCTGCAGATGCTCGCCCGCACCCTCCCCGCCGACCCCGACGCCCACGCCAAGGACGTCACCCAGCGCGGCGACGACCGTGCCGAGCAGTGGCTCAAGGACTCCTACGACCAGCTGCAGTCGATGGTGTCGACCTCGTCCGAGCAGCACCGCGCCTACCTCGTCGCCTGCATGCACTACAGCCGCGAGCTCGCCGCCGAGGGCACCGCCATCGCCCGCGCCGCGGGCGGCGGCCGCAAGGCCCTCGACAAGGACGCGGGCATCGCGGCCGTCATGGCCCGCGAGCTGACCGACATCTGCGCCCGCCTCACCGAGGCCGACATCCGGGTCCGCCAGCCGCTGGGTCAGGCACGGCTGGCGTCCCTGATCCACTCCATGTACGACCCGGACCACCCGATCGACCACATCCAGGCGATGACCCGCCGCAACGCCTGGCCGGCCGAGCTGGACGCCACCGAGCCGACCTTCCTCCAGGCCAAGACCCGCGAGTCCACCACCCGGGCCCCCTGGTGCCACTCCACGGCCTGGGTCAAGGAATGGCCGCTGACCCCCGTCGGCGTCAACTTCCTCGCACCGCTGCTGGTCCACACCCCGGACGTGATCCGCACCGTCGCGGTCTGCATGGACCTCGAGCCGACCGACGTCGCCATCGAGCGCATGCTCACCGAGAAGACCAACGACGACGCCGAGGCCAGCCGCGCCGCCAAGATGAACCGGGTCGTCGACCCGCGCGACATCGCGCACCACTCCCGCATCGACCAGCGCGGCGAGGACCTCGCCTCCGGCGCGGCGGGCGTGAACCTGGTCGGCTACATCACGGTCTCCTCCCGCTCCCCGGAGGCGCTGGCCCGCGACAAGCGCACGATCCGCGCCTCGGCGGGCAAGTCGTACCTCAAGCTGGAGTGGTGCGACCGGGAGCACCACCGGGCGTTCGTCAACACGCTCCCGTTCGCGACCGGCATCCGCCGCTGAGGGGCCGGGAGGTAGCACCATGCGCCTGTGCGCACTTGACGCTCCGTCCCCCGGGACGGCGCCATTGGGAAGGACGACAGGGACAACGATGCCACGCCGGAGCCCGCGCCCCGGGCGCGACGACCGCTGACGCCGAGGAGGCGCTCCACCCATGGCCATGCCGGATCCCCTCGCAGCGATCACCGACGCCTTCACCAGCTTCCTCTTCGGCAAGGTGGAGACCACCCGACTCCCCGTCCGCACCTCCACGGGCCAGGCCCAGGCCGTCTACCTGCCGACCGCCGCACCCGGGCTGGGCGACTCCGGCGTGATCATCGGCCGCGAGGTCTACTCCGGCAAGGGCTACATCTACGACCCGTTCCAGCTGTACGGGCAACAACTCCCGGCGCCCCACTGGCTGGTCCTCGGCGAGTCCGGCAACGGCAAGTCCGCCCTGGAGAAGACGTACGTCCTGCGGCAGCTGCGCTTCCGCGACCGCCAGGTCGTCGTCCTCGACGCGCAGGGCGAGGACGGCGTCGGCGAGTGGAACCTCATCGCCAAGGCCCTCGGGATAACTCCCATCCGCCTCGACCCGATGGCGGCCCTCGACGGGGGCATCAAGCTCAACCCGCTCGACCCGGCGATCACCACCACGGGCCAGCTCGCGCTGCTCCGCACGATCATCGAGGTCGCGATGGGCCGCGGCCTGGACGAGCGCTCCGGCTTCGCGCTGAAGGTCGCCCACGCCTACGTCCACGGCACCGTCACCGACCGCCAGCCGATCCTCACCGACATCGTGGAGCGGCTGCGGCACCCCATGGCCGACTCCGCCGAGTCGATGAACGTCGCCCTGGAGGACGTCCGCGCCTGGGGCCTGGACGTGGCCCTCGTCCTGGACCGGCTCGTCGACGGCGACCTGCGCGGCATGTTCGACGGCCCCACGACCGCCGGCATCGACCTCGACTCCCCGCTGATCGTCTTCGACCTCTCCCACATCGACCGCAACTCCATCGCCATGCCGATCCTCATGGCGATCGTCGGCGTCTGGCTGGAGCACACCTGGATCCGCCCCGACCGGAAGAAGCGCATCTTCCTGGTCGAGGAGGCCTGGCACATCATCAACAGCCCCTTCGTCGCCCAGCTCTTCCAGCGGCTGCTGAAGTTCGGCCGCCGCCTGGGCCTGTCCTTCGTCGCCGTCGTCCACCACCTCTCCGACGTGGTGGACGGCGCCGCCGCCAAGGAGGCCGCGGCGATCCTCAAGATGGCGTCCACGCGCACGATCTACGCCCAGAAGGCCGACGAGGCGCGCGCCACCGGCCGGGTGCTCGGCCTGCCCCGGTGGGCGGTGGAGATCATCCCCACCCTCACCCCCGGCATCGCCGTCTGGGACGTCAACGGCAACGTCCAGGTCGTCAAGCACCTCATCACCGAGACCGAGCGACCGCTGGTCTACACCGACCGCGCCATGACCGAGTCCTCGAGCGCCGAGCTCGACGGGCCGGACGCGAAGGGCCGGTTCGACGAGCCCGGGGTCTCCCTCGACAAGCAGCTGGCAGACGACGCGGTGGCCTGAACGGGGACCGATCCATGGCGAGAGCGCAGCATCACGGACAGCGGCACGAGGGCGGGGTCCCCGACGGGCTGATCCTCGGCCTCATGGGCTTCCTTCTCGGCATGACCGTCCTGGTCTGGACGGGCACCGGGATAGCGGGCCTCGTCTCCCACGGGGCGTGGCCCGCCGAGGTCCACTTCACGCGCACGCCCGTGGCCATGCGCCACCTCGTGGCCGACCCCCACGACATCGCCGGGGCCTGGCAGCCGGCCCCGCCGGGGGAACTGCCCGGCTCCGGGCTGTTCTGGGGCGTGTTCATCGGGCAGTTGATGGTGCTCTTCGTCCTCACCATCTTCGTGATGGGCGTCGTCACGCGCACCCGCCTGCGCCGCGCGGTGCGCCGCAAGGCCGTCCTGAGCACCGCGGAAGCGGCTGTGGAGCCCGAGACCCGGGTCCCGCCCCGACAGGCCGCACAGCGGCCCGTGGAGGCCGTCGAGGCCCCGGTCCCGGCCACCCGCGCCCCGGAGCCCGCACCGGTCGACCCGGCCACCCCTGCGCCGGCCGCCGGCCCCGCCGGCGCCTCGGTCGCCCCCGACCGCGAACTCACCCGTACCTACGCGGTCTTCGCCACGCCCCGCGGCGACAAGGGCAAGCGCCTCGTCCAGCCGGCCGTCCTGGGGGCGGCGGGGCCCGTCCTCGTCACCACCGCGGACCCGGACACCTTCCACCAGACCGTCGGCAACCGCGCCAAGCTCGGCCCGGTCCACGTCTACGACCCCGCGCACCTCGTCGACACCCCGGCCCGGCTCCGCTGGGCCCCGCACTCCGGCTGCGAGGACGTCCCCACCGCCGTCACACGCGCCCGCGCCCTGCTCTTCCCGGTGCGTCCGCGTGCCACACTCGACGCCGCGATGTTCGACGCGGCCGAGACCCTCCTGCGCTGCTGGCTGCACGCCGCAGCCGTGGACGGCCAGCCGTTCCGCCAGGTGCACCGATGGGCGGGCGGTGCCTCCGCCCAGGACGCCGTCCGCATTCTGCGCACCCATCCCAAGGCCGCCTCCGGCTGGAGCGGTGAGCTCGAGTCCGTCCTCCACGCCCACACGCACCGCCGTGACGCCGCACAGGCGCTCGTCCACCGCGCCCTGGAGTCCCTCAACTCCGTGCACATCCGGGACGCCTGCACACCGGGACGCACGGACGGCCTCGAGGTGGAGTCATTCCTCAAGGATCCGGGCACCCTGTATGTGGTGGGCGAGCCCAACGAGGACCCGCGCACCCACCCGGGTGCGATGCCGCTGCTCACCGCACTCGTCTCCAGCGTGGTCGAGCACGGCCGGCGCATGGCCGCAGGGTCATCCTCCGGTCGGCTCGACCCACCAATGACCCTCGTCCTGGACGACATCGCGGCCCTCGCCCCGATCCCGGAGCTTCCCGACCTCCTGGCCACCGGCACCTCCGCAGGCCTGCCCACCCTGGCCGTGCTGCGCTCCCCGGAGCAGGCCCGCGAGCACTGGCGGAGCCCCCTGTGGCAGCGCGCCGACGTCCGCCTCGTCCTAGGGAACCAGCCTCCCGGCCTCCTCGACGAGGTCCCCGACGCGGTCCGGCTGCCCTAGGCCGTGCCGTCCGCCCTCCTACGGCCGCGCCAGCTCCATCTCGTACTCCGTCTGCGATGCGTCCAGCGGGAAGGCCATCGTCCTGCCCGTCCTGACGAAGCCGAGACGCTTGTAGAAGGCCCGCGCCCGGTGGTTGTCCTCGTGGACCCACAACCGCACGCGCCGCACCCGCTCCGGCAGTTCCCACGACCATGCGATCGCCGCGCCCAGCAACTCCTCGGCGAGCCCGCCGCCGCGGAACTCCGGCCGCACGTACACACCGACCAGATGCGTCTGCGGGACGTCGAACTCCTCACCCGTCTCGACGAGTACGGCCACATTGGCGACGCGCTCGCCGACCTCGTCCTCCGCGATGAACGCCTGCGTCTGCGCTCGCTGACGCCACTTCTCGTCGTCGAACGCCGCTTCGGTGTCATGGGGGTTGACGAAGGCCACGCCGGCGGCCGGGTCCTTCAGCGCCTCGAGTCGCAGTGCCCGCTGGGCACGCCATTCCTCGGGACGGGACGCACGTATGGTGTAGTCGCTCATACCGCGATCGTACGCAAAAAAGCCCCGGTTCCCGAGTCGATA
>NZ_JBYIQP010000049.1:0-48109 GCF_057707665.1 Actinacidiphila sp. bgisy167
CCCGGACATGTCCAGGGGCCAGGATCGCAGAAGTCCGCGGGGCGTCACTCGTACTCGCGCAACAGGTCCTCGATGCGGCGGTTCGCGACCTCCTGCCGGCCGTCGATGCACTTGGCGTACCGACTCAGCAGCACTTCCACGCTGTTGCCCGCCCGTTCGGCAACCTCCGTGGCGTCCACGCCCGCGTTCAACCAGGTCGACAGCGCCGAGTGCCGCAGGTCGTACGGCCGCCGGGCGAGCGGCGACGCAGCCACGGCCGGCGGCAGCGCCAGTAGCCGAGCCTCCTGCCAGGCCCGGTAGTAGGAAGACGAGGAGACCACTCCCCCGCCCTCGCTGAAGAACAGGCGCCCGTCGCCGGCGGTCCCGAAGGTGTCGAGGTGTTCCCGGAAGATGCCTACCAGGTGCGGGGGAATCGGGACCCGCCGCACGTCCTCAGCCGGCCGGTTCTTCAGCCTGTGGTCGTCGTGGCTCTCCCCGGAGTCGGTCCACTGCTTTCCGACGCTGGGACGCGTACGGTGCAGCAGTGCGGAGCCCCAACCTGTAGCGGGCAAGGTGAGGTCCGTATCGGCGAGGCCGACCGCTTCGGCCGGACGCAGGCCCCCGAAGTACATCGCGGCGAACAGGCCCACCAGGCGCCGGCCGCGGGCACGCCGGTAGCCGCCGATGTACGACACGGCACACAGCAGGCCGCGCGCCTGGTGAGGGTTGGCGACGACCCGGGGATCTACCTCGCTGGAAACCTTGGGCTTTTGCCACCGGACGCCGGAGAGCGGATTCTCTGGAAACGCGCCCAGGTCGACCGCGTAATGCATGGCGTTGACGAGCGTCCGTCGCTTCCGGCGCACGGTCTCAGCCGCCGCGGCGGTACCGTCCAATTTGAGCTTGAGGGAATCGAGCACGGCACGGCCGATCACCGGGTCACCGAGATCTATTGCGGGCAGGCAAGGAGCCAGCCCGATTCGCGGCCAGCGTACGGGCCCCGATCTCTCGCCCCATGGCAGCTCCCGTGCAAAGCCGCTACACCGACCTTTCGCGCTTTACTGGCGGCCCAAGAATCCGGCGAGCTGAGCGTGACGCTTGAGAGTGACTCGAATTGCATCCTTAATTGACGATGGGCGCGTGTTTTCGGTAGAGAATGCTTTCAACTCCACGATCACCGAGTTTTGCTGACTGTTGGGGCGTGACACGAGCACATCCGCCCTGACCCGGCTACTTGGGGTTTTTACCTCTTGCTCGGACTTCGCCTCAAATCCGATGGATCGCAAACAGAGCGCGATGCGCGCTCCGAGCTGAGTGGGTTTGGTTGTGACACTCTCGTACCACTCCCGCGCCTTCGTGGCACGCTCCGATTCACGCTCGCGGAGTGGACTATAAGCGGAAGGGTCCCAATTCTCGCCGATGATGGAAGCGAAGTGGGACTTCTCGAAGCGCTCCAAGTATGACCTGCTCGGCTCAAATTTGGGGTCTTCGAGGTCCCGGCAGAGCGGATGGAGGTCTGCTGCGGCGATTGGGACGAGCCGAACATCGAAGTAGAGGCGGGCGCGGTTCAGTTCTGATAGGGGTAGCGTCTGCCGATCGTCCTCGTTCAATTCCCGGTAGAAGGCATTCCAGTCGAGCTTATAGCCGTCGCGGGCGTTGGTGAACCCAGCCACACGCGTGATCCGCAGTCCGTCTGTTACTGGCCAGAGCATCACGACCTGATACCGGGAAATATCGTGAAGCTGGGTCGTATATGAGGCCAACTTGTCGCCGACCATTTCGATGGATTTCCCAATGGTCGGCGCTCTGTCGGCGATTGCGTCAACGTCCGACTTGAGCACTTCATAGTCGGCTAGGGGCTGACTTTGATTGTGAAACGCAAATGTCTCTTCAAGAATATCCGCCCAGTCATCCCTGGAAGGGCCGGCGAGCTCGAAGTCTGGTCTTAGCAGTATTCTCTCGTTGCGCGAGGTTGCCTTCGCAAGGTCTTCTTGAAATTCTCGACTTGTGGTCAGCCACAAAAAGAGGATCGGCCGTTGCCGCAATTCTCCCCTATCGAGAAGACTTAGCCTTTCTACGAACTGGGAAGGCAGGGCTGTCTTTTCGGCTACGCGCTCTTCGAATTGGTCTACAACGGCAATGATGAGCTGACTCTTGTCGCGATACCCTTCAACTGCGCGCAGCTCTTCAAGTAGTGTGGCTTCGGATGCGATCGCTGCGCGAGTTAGTTCGATCACCTTGCATTCAGGTAGGTGCGTTGCCAATTCACGGGCTGCCGAACTCTTCCCTGACCCGCTTCGGCCAAATATGGGGAGGAAACGAATGCCGCCCGTGATCTGCATACTGGCGTGGGCCCGCTGCACTTGCTCAAGAAGCGGCCTATCGGGACGCAACCGGCCACGGAAAGCGGGGTCAAGGTCTTCGTAACGTGAGGGAAGGCGAGCCACCATGGCGGAAGTGTAGAGGACGGAGGACTCCATTGCTGGGCCGTCTATGGGCCGTCCGACGGCAACCGACGACGACAGATGAACAGTCGCCGACGCTCCTTCCCTGATCAGGGGAGGTGCTCCGAACGCCGGCGCAGGTGCTCATCCCCGCACATCAGTTGAGGAAGTACACGCGTCGCGTGACGACCGTCACCTACCGACGACATCGACATCCGCCAGGACGACGAAGGCCAGGTCTGGGCTGTCCACGAGCGAGATCAAGGACGCCCGAGGGAAACTGAACTGGAGAGCGCTTCTTCCGCGCGGACGGATGCTCGCGCGTCAGATCCCGAGGCCCTGAAGTGTGGCCTCCACGAGCTTGACCGCCTCGGCGCTCTTCTTCGCGGACGCTGACAGGTCGTCCCATGCGGCCTGGGCCGTCTTCGCGTCGACCGCGTCGAGCGGCGGGATCAGGACCCTCTCGAGGTCGGGCTCGTAGAGCGCGTCGACGACTGACCCGCAGGCCAGCGCAGCGATCTGCTGCTGGACGATATCCGAGGCCATCGAGGTCCAGATCCAGCCGGTGTGACCGCTGTCCTTCGGGATCGCGCGGCCGACGTGACCGGAGGCGAACCAGTCGGCCCGCTCCTCCAGTACCACGGAGGGGTAACCAAGGGATTCTTCAGCCCGACCGTCGGCCTGGAAGGTGATCCACCCCTTCCCTAGGCCGTACCCGGAGCCCTTGTCGACCGATCGAGCGGCGACGTTCTTCGCGCCGACGACGTCGAGCTGCAAAATCTGCCGGCCTGACAGGAACGGCGTTCCCTCATCGGGGCCGACGTAGTAGAGCTTCAGCCGCCCTCCCGGCTTGAGGATGTCGGCCGCCTGGCCAAGCTCGACCCCACCCTCGGCCGCGAGGCGGTCGCGGAGGTCGCCGACGTGCTGAGCGTGGTACGCCGCATCGAGCCGGGTTCCGAGGCCGCTGGCCTTCACCGTCCAGCCTTCCCGGAACGGCTTAGCCGGCTCGCTGGGGTACTTCTCGTTGATGCTCTCGATGACAGCGCGCAGCGCAATGCGGGCGGCCCCACGGGTGTCAACCGCCTCGCGCATCAAGCGAGCGACCTCGTCCCGGATCGAGTCGATGAACGGGATCGGGACGTTGGAGACCTGGTCGGTGGTGATGTGGTCGATGACTGAGCCGTTGAGGTCGCCCCGGAGCAGCGCCTGGCCGGTTGGGGACTGGAGCACAGCCAGCGTGTAATAGCGATCCACCTCATCGGCGATGGTCACTCGGATCATGTCGTGCGATAGGACGAAGCGCGCGAGGTAGTCGTCGGCAATGGTGAGCGGCCCGAGGTTCCGGCCGGAGCATGTCTGGAGCAGATCGCCGGCCTGGATCCGGTAGTCCTCCAGGTCCTCCGTGCGGGTGAGCGAGAGCCGGTCGGCCTCGGGCGGCAGGAACTCGAACACGTCATAGGGGCGCAGGTAGGACACGTACTCCTCGCCCGGCGCGGCGTAGGCCCGCTTGAACCTAGACGGGGCCCGCACGTCGGCGTAGTCGCCGACCGCGCGCAGGTCCACCTCGGACGCGTTCTGCAGCACGACCTTGATGCGTACGGCGGGCGCGGCGAAGTAGCGGGCATCAAGCCGATTTCCCTCGAGGAGGGCGGAGGAGCGGACGGGAGTGAGCTTCATCGCTGCTCCCCCAGCCACTTCCGGTAGGCATCGGCTACCTCGGGCAGCTCGTCGTCGACCTGGCGGTCGGTCAGCTCTACCTCGCGGAGAACTTCGCTGCCGGTCTCCTGGTCGATCTCGGCGATGGTCTCGATCCGCTTGACCAGCGCGTCGGAGCCGTCCGCGGTCCGCCGCCAGATGACGTTGCCGCGCTTGTCGTGACCGATCTTCTCCGCGACGGCCATGAACAGAGGATAGTCGAGGCCGTTGGCCTCCGCCGCAGCCTCCTCCTCGGCCGAAAGGCGGCGCATGAGCACCATTGAGGTCTGCGTGTCGTTGCCCGGTTGGAACAGGTCGCGGTGCATGTCGACTACGGCCAGGATTTGGGCCTTCTTCAGAAGCCAGTTGCGGACGTAGGCGGTGCTCGGGTTGTTGAGGATGCCGTTCGGGATGACCATCGCCATCCGGCCGGTGCCGGGGGCGAGCAGCTGCAGTGCGCGCTCGATGAACAGTATCTCCGGCGGCTGGGACTTCTGCAGGATCCGGTTGCCGTGCTTGTCGAGCCGGATCGACCAGATGCCATTTTCGTCCTGGTCCCACACGGCCGCGAGGTCGTACTGAGAGAGGATGTCTTCATCGTCAATCGGGATTTTCGCACCGAACGGCGGATTGGACACGATGACGTCAATCGAACCCAGGGGCACGGCCTCGCGCAGGTTCCTGGACCACTTGTGGGGGTTCTCGAGGGTGTTGGCCTGGAACAGACCGCCGGAGCCGTCGTTGTTCATGACCATGTTCATCTTCGCGGCACGGACGAGCGCGGGGTTCAAATCGACGCCGAAGACGCACTGGCGGAAGTACTCGTCCCTGCGGCGGTAGAGCTCCTCGCGCTCAAAGTCGGTGCCCTGCGCGGGGTCGTCCCACTGCTCGCGCTCCGTGCGCTCGATGTACTCGAGCGCGTGGTTCATCCCGGTGATCAGGAAGCCGCCGGTGCCGCAGGACGGGTCGAGGATTCGCTCCCCGGGCTGCGGGTCGAGCATGGTGACCGCCATGCGGCAGGCGTTGCGCGGCGTGAAGAATTCCCCTCGGTCACCGCGCAGGTTCGACCCTACGATCTCCTCGTAGGCGACGCCCTTGACGTCGACCGGTGACCGCAGCAGAGAGTAACCCTGCAGCTCGGTGACCACGTACGCGACGACCTCGGGCTTGAGGTCGATGTCGGTGTCTTTGGCATCAAATATCATCGGGTACTTCTTGACGACCCGCTGCTCGAAGAGCCCCTGGATGCGCTTCTTCGCGGCAGATGCGACCGTCGAGCTCCCGCGCTCGGAGGGCGTCGCGAAGAAGTTCAGTTTCGGTGCCCGCTCGTCCTCGATCTTGGTGAAGATCAGCTTGAGCAGCTCCCAGAACGCCTCAGTCTTCTGCTTGCCCTCGTGCGCCGCGATGTAGTTGTGGCAGCGCCGGAACGCGAACAGTAGGTTGTCGGCCGTGGCGACCTTCAGGTCCTTGCGGCTGGGCCGTTGGGCGTCAGCCTCAGTCTGGCCGAATGCGGGGATGTCGATGATCTCCTCGAACGTCCAGCCGCCCTTGCCGTCGCCACGCTTGGCGAAGCAGAACCGGTCGGTGCCGTTCGTCCACATCCCATACTGGGCGTTGAGGCACGAGGCCATGTACGACTGGAGCTGACCGACGCCCTCAGTGCGGTGGGTCGGCTTGACGTCGGCCTTCTTGGTCTCGACCAAGATGTACGCGTTCGCCTGGGTGTGGTCAGCGCCCTTGCCAAAGACTACGATGTCGACGCGCTTGCGCGCCGACCCGACTCTGATGGTGAACTCCGGGGCGCAGTTGGCCGGGGCGTACTTGTACTGCCGGACGAGGGCCTTCTCAATGTTCTGCCGGACATACTCTTCGGGCGTGTCGTTGACGAACTTCCCGGTCAGGAAGTCGGCAACCTTGCCGTCCGGGACGGACCCGACCGGTGTCACTGACGGGGTGGGCACGGGCGTCACGACTGACACGTGTTTCCCTTCTTGGAGTCGCCGGCTGCAAGCTCACATCTTGCCGTACGAAAGAGGTCGTGCGCACGAGGCCCCCCGAGAGCAGGTCGACGAGACCTGGCTCGACCAGCTCTGGGTCATCGTGGACTATGCGCGGACGGCTGAAGGTCGGACGAAGCTTACGAGCCTGCCGACCAGCAGAGATAGGCAAAGCAGAGAGGGCCTCCGGAGCCGTGTGCGAAGGTTCAAATTCTGCCGGTGGCCCCTCGTGCGAGGCGCCACCGGCCTTGAACGCGGTCCGTCGAGTTGACCCCCTGGAGGGAGCGGAGCGCGGCTTCGGTCGTCAGATGGCGACCACGTGGACGTCCGTCGGCGCGAGGGCCGTCAGGTAGGCCTGGATGTCCAACGGGTCGGTGGTGAAGATCAACAGCATCGTAATACGCGTATGACGACAGCGGCGAGTGGCGGTCGGCGGAGGTGCGGCGCGTGCGCCACTTCCGGCGGGGCCATGCACACGGGCGTTCGCCTCCCGCCCACGCAGCGGTTCTGCGGTCCGTCGGCATCTCGGGACTGTCCGTGGCGCCGAGGCTCTGATCAGCACGCGCTCGGCCTCGTCCAGCACCTGCGGGCTGCTGCCGTCCGCATCGACATTGCGCTGCTCACGGCCCACCCTCGCACGGCGCGTTGTTTCCTCCGTCAGTAGCGGATCTCGACGACGCGCCCGTCCGCATCCCGTTCAGGCGCCTCCGGGAGCCGCTTCGCTGCCCCCAGCGCGATCCGGTGGGCCGACCAGGCCGCGGCGGCTGCGTCGAGCACGTCGTCCACGGGGACGCGGTCCGCCTCGCCGAGTTCGTCCGGGAGCACGAGGCCGGCTTCGGCGAGCAGCGCGCGGCGCTGGTTCTGGCCGCGCCAGGTCTTCTTGGCGTACGCCGGCGGCACTCCGCCGGCCAGCGCGGAGAAGGACACCTCGGGGTGCACCTCGTGGATGCGCTCATCGGCGAGCCAGCACGCCCGCGCCTCCAGCAGCTTCGGTTTCAGCGCCCACGCCTGCTGGCTCAGCCGGTTACCGGTGAGCTCCTGGCACCGGCCGGCGGCTGCCCCGTAGTCCTGCTCCTGCCACACCAGCCTTGGCGCTACCGGGAACACGCTGCTGCGCCGCGCTCCGAGCAACGCCCTGGCCGCGCGGTCCGCGGCGCGCCAGCCCTTCTCGACCAGGCCCAACGCCATGTCCACCGCGACCGCGTCCACCTCGGCGGCGCGCTCGATCAGCCTCTCGAGCCGGAGATCCACCAGGCTCCCCGCGTACGCGCCATCCTTGAGCCTGATCCCCACCCACCCCTGCTTGCCGCAGGCGTCGACCCCGAGGACGTGCATCCGATCCCCTCCTGCGTTTCCTACGGTTTTACGCCCTACTGCCAGGCACGCACCAGATCCTCGGGCCCCCAGTGCGCCGCGAGCGGCAGGTCGGCGGCGACGCCGCTGCGGGACACCGCCACCAGCGGGGTGTCCGGGCCGGCGCCTGGTACCGCCAGTACGTCCCGGGCCAGCGCGTCGTACTCGCGCCGGCCGAACCGCCGGGACTCCAGCCACTTGATGGAGCCGACGAAGTACACAGCGCCCGCCGCCGGTGCGCGGTCCGCGCCGACCAGGTCGATCTCGGGGTTGTTCCGGCGGTTCCACCAGCCGCCGACGGCCTCTGTCCCCGGCCATCGCTCATCGGGCAGCAGCCGCAGCAGCGACTCCCGGATAAGCGGCTCGACCGCGCGCCCGCGCCAGGTCGTCCAGGACCGCTCGATGCGCTCCAGGGCCAGATCGCCCCGGCCGCGCTCGATGAGCGGAAACCCCCGTCGCAGGAAAGCCAGCCAGAAGCGCAGATACGGGTCGGCGATGCGGTAGCGCTTGTTCCTGGTGTCGGCCTTCGCGGACAGCGGCAGGTCGGCCGCGAGCACCCGCTTGGCCAGCAGTGTGTTCAGCAGCGGGGACAGCGTTCCCGAGGGCAGGGCATTCGTCCCCCCGGCCGCTGCCGCGATGGCGGAGAAGGTCCGCTCGCCGCTGCCCACCGCCTCCAGCACCGCCCGCGAGTGCGAGGCCTCGGGGAACTCCCCCAGCAGCGACAGCTCGCCCGCCACCAGCAGAGGGGACAGCGGATTCGCCACCGCCTCGCGCAGGAAGTCCGTCCTTCCCATCCCCGGCCGCCACGACTGGACGATCTCCGGGAAGCCTCCGGTGATCAGCAGCGCGTCCACCGCGTCCGCCGCACCGAGCCCGGTCATGGCCCGCACATCGCCCAGGTGCAGCGGCCGTACGGTCATCTTCGTCGCCCGCCCGAAGAACGGACGGCCGTGCGACTGCAGCGCCTCCATCACCGACATGTCGCTGCCGACCAGGATGAGCAGGACCGGCTTGGCGGACAGGTGGCGGTCCCAGACGGTCTGCAGAGCCCCCTCGAACTCCGCGTCCTGCTCGACCAGCCACGGCACCTCGTCGATCACGGCGATGCTGGGGGTGTCGTCCGGAACCGCGACGGCCAGTGAGCGCAGGGCCTGGTTCCAGTCCGCGGCCTGCAGTCCGGCCACCAGCTCAGCACCCGGCAGGGCGGACTGGGCGATCGCGGCGGTGAAGTCCGCCCGCTCGGCCACCGCGTTGCGGCCCCGGGTCGCCTGGAAGACCACGTACGGCACCCGGGACCGGTCGCAGAACTCCTGGACCAGGCGGGACTTCCCCACCCGGCGCCGCCCGGTGATGATCACGGCTCGTCCGCGGGTGGCGCCTGCGCCGTCGACCACTTGGCCGAGCTGCCGCGCCAGCAGATCCAGGTCGGCCGCCCTTCCTCTGAACTCCACGGGCATTCCCTCGTAGGGCAGTTTCGATGTTACGTAGATTGCATCTTACTTAGCTTGCCCGTTTCGGCTGCGGGTCATGCGGCAAGGTCGGCCAGCATCCGTTCCGGGGCCGCGAGGATCGAGAAGTGGCCCTCGCCCGGGTGGATGTGCAGGCGGGCGTCCGGGATCGCCTCCGCGAAGCGGCGGGCGTGCGCCAGCGGGACGGTGGTGTCGGCGTCCCCGTGGTGGATCCAGGTGGGGACGTCGACCGACTGCAGGTCGAAGCCCCACGGCCTGGTCAGCACCCGCAGGTCCTGCCCCACTCCCCCGCTCCCGCGCTCGAACGCCCGCACATAGTTGGCCAGGAGGGACGCACGCGCCTGCGGCCCCGCAAGGGCCCGGCGGTCGACGGCGGGCATGCCACTGGTCGCCAGCCGCACGAACAGCCCCGGCGCGCGGCGCGCCGGCACGGCCAGGCGTCCCAGGAACCAGCCGCCGAAGGCGGGGGCGTGCCGGGCGATCGCCAGCGACACGCGCTGCCCGCCCGTCATCCCCCGGGTCGTCCAGGACGGCGGGCCGAGCGGCGCGACGAGCAGCAGGCCGCGCACGCGGTCGGGCAGCAGGGACGCGCAGGCCGCCGCGAACGCCCCGCCGCCCGAGACGCCGAGCAGCGCCACCGTGCCGACGTCCAACGCGTCCATGACCAGGGCCGCCTCCTCGGCCCAGTCCGCGACCCGCCGCAGCCGGCGGGCGTCGGTGCCGCCGGTCCCCGGACGGTCCGGGGCGATGACGCGCAGGCCCAGCGCCCGGGCCGCGCCCGCGACGTCGTACGCGGACAGCCGGGAATCGGCCAGCCCGTGGCAGTACAGCACCGCGGGCGCGTCCGGCTCGCCCACCACCTCGACCGCGGTCACCCCGCCGTCGGCGCGGCGTACGTCGGTCCTCGTGCCGTCTCGCATGGGCGCCCGTCAGGCGGCCTCCACGATCTGCTCCGCCCAGATCGTCTTGCCGTCCGGCCCGTGGCGGGTCCCCCAGCGCTCCGCGAGCTGGGCGACGATGAACAGGCCGCGCCCGCCCTCGTCGAAGGTGCGGGCCCGGCGCAGGTGCGGAGAGGTGTCGCTGCCGTCCGACACCTCGCAGGTCAGGCTGCCGCGCTCCAGGATGACGCGCAGCCGGACGGGCGGCCTCGCGTAGCGGATGGCGTTGGTGACCAGCTCGCTGACGACGATCTCGGTGGTGAAGGCCGCGTCAGCCACGCCCCAGGCGGCGAGTTGGCGCGCCACGTGGTCGCGGGCCTCCGCGACCACCGAGGGGTCGGCGGGCAGGTTCCAGGTGGCGACGTGGTCCGCGTCCAGGACATGGGTCCGGGCGATGAGCAGCGCCGCGTCGTCGGTGGGCTGCTCGTCGCGCATGGCCTTCACCGCGGCTTCGCAGGTGGCGTCGAGGTACGCCTCGGGCTGTGCGAGCACGCTCAGCAGCCGCTGCAGTCCGCTGTCGAGGTCGCAGCCGTGGGAGCGGACGAGGCCGTCGGTGTAGAGGGCCAGCAGGCTTCCCTCGGGAAGGTCCATCTCGACCGACTCGAACGGCCAGCCGCCGAGGCCCAGGGGAGGGCCGGGCGGAAGGTCGATGATCCTGGTGCTGTGGTCGGGCATGACGACGGCGGGCGGGATGTGCCCGGCGCGGGCGAGCACGCACCGGTGGGCGACGGGGTCGTAGACCGCGTACAGGCAGGTGGCGCCGACCTCCCCCGCGCTGTGGCCGGTGCCCGGCGCGCCCGGGCCGGCTCCGTCGTCCTCGCCCTCGACGCGGAGCCGGAGCACGACGTCGTCGAGGTGGGTGAGGAGTTCGTCGGGCGGCAGGTCCATGTCCGCGAGGGCGCGCACGGCGGCGCGCAGCCGGGCCATGGTGGCCGAGGCCTGCAGCCCGTGGCCGACCACGTCCCCGACGACCAGCGCGACACGGGCTCCGGACAGCGGGATCACGTCGAACCAGTCGCCGCCCACGCCGACGCCGGACCCTGCCGGCAGGTAGCGGCTCACCACGTCCGCCGCCGCGATGTCGGGCAGGTGCCGCGGCAGGCAGCTGTGCTGCAGGGTCAGCGAGGTCTCCCGCTCGAGGGTGTAGCGGCGGGCGTTGTCGACGCACACCGCCGCGCGGGTCGCGATCTCCTCGGCGAGGACCAGGTCGTCGGCGTCGAACTGCTCGGCCCGCTGGTGGCGCAGGAACAACGCCGCTCCGAGAGCGCTGCCCCGGGCGCACAGCGGCACCGCGATCGCCGAGTGGATGCCGTACTCGCGCGCCAGGGCCCTTCGGTGCGCGTCGTGCACGAGCCACTCGTCCACCTCGTCGCCGTCCAGGAGCCGGGCCCGCACCGGCTGGACCGCGGCCAGGCAGCGGGCGGGCAGCGCCACCGGCGGATAGTTCTCTCCCTCCCCCGTCTTCAGCGCGCTCTCCGGACAGCCCTCGAGCACGGACCGCTGTGCGACGCGGCGCAGCGGAACGAAACCCGTCATGGGCGCCCTGGGGGGTTCCTCGCCCCGCAGGACGGCGTCGAACAGATCCACGGCGGCGTAGTCGGCGAACTGGGGGACGGCGACGTCAGCCAGTTCCTCGGCGGTGCGTGCCACGTTCAAGGTGCCGCCGATGCGTTTGCTGGCGTCGCTCACGAGGGCGAGCCGGTCTCGGGCGATCATGACGCGCTTCAGGCGCTCCTCACGGTCCAGCCGGAGCCTGCAGACCTCGAGGCTGACGCCGAAGGACACCGCCACCGCCGAGACGACGACGGCCCGGCCGCCCGCGGAGAGCCCGTCGAGCAGGAATCCGTAGATGACGACGACGGCCGCCAGGCTCAGCGCGCCCACGATCAGCGTGCGCCGGAACGAGAGCAGCGCCGCGGCCACGAGGGGGATCAGCACCGAGTATCCCGACCACCGTACGAGGCCGCGGCCGGCGGTTTCGAACTGCAGGACCGAGATCAGCCCGAGGGAGAGGACGAGAAGCCAGAACACGCCGCGCCCGTCCCGCCACAAGGAAGTCATATCGCCTCCCTTCCAGTTCTCCAGACTCCCACAGGCCGGGACGCCGCGCCTGCGCCGCCGGGCGGAGGCCTCCCAGGTCAGCGGGCGCAAGCGGCGCGGGCGGCGACCGCGACGGCCCCGTCCCGGGTGGGACGGGGCCGTCGGTGGCGGGGGGTCAGCCCGACCTGGGAGGCGGCTGGGCGGGGGACTTGGGGTGGGCGGGGGGCTGCTTGTGCTGGGGCTTTTCGCCCGTGCCGCCGCCCGAGTCGCCGCCCGGTCCGGTGGACTTGGGCTGGGCGGGGGGTTGCTCCGGCTGCTGCTGCTCTGGTTGCTGGGGCTGCTCAGGCTGCCGGGGCGCTTCGGGCTTCTGGGGCTCGGAGGACGGCTTCTGCGGCTGTTCCGGCGAGTCCGGGGACGCGGGCTCCTCCTGCTTCGGGGACTCCTCCTTGTCCGGGGACTTCTCCTTGTCCGGGGACTTCTCCTCGCTCTTGGGGGGCTCGTCCTTCTTCGGCTCCTCGCTCCTCGGGGACTTCTCCTTGTCCTTGGGCGTGTCCTTGTCCGGGGACTTCTGCTCGCTCTTGGGCGGCTCGTCCTTCGGCGACTCCTCCTTGGGCCGCTCCTCCTGCTTCTTCTCCTCCTCCGGCGGCGGCGCCGTCTTGCCGGGGGGCTCCAGCTGCGAGCCCGTGGAGGGCGCCGGCAGCACCGGAACCGCGGAGTCGGAGGGCTGGCCCCTTGGAGGCTCGACCTTGTGGTCGCTCTTGCCCTCGACCGTGCCGCTGGGCCGCTCGAACCAGCGCTTGCCGTCCTGGTCGTAGAGCGTGAGCGTCTTCATCGGCTTCTCGGACGGAACGACCGCCACGAGGCCCGCCGCGCGGAAGGTCTCCCACTGCCGGCCGCTGTACGTCGGCGTGCCGCCCACGGCGTCAGGAGCGCTCATCGGGTTGCCGCAGGTGCAGCGGACCACCGGAACGCCGTGGGCGTCCACCATGACGGGGGTGCCCGCCTGGAGGATGGCCTGGTACTCGGTGACCTCACCGTCCTTGAAGCCGTGGCTGGTGACGCGGGTGTCCCAGTTCAGCTGGACGGGCGTCAGCGAGCGCAGGTGCGAGGGGATGTCCTGCTGCCCGATCTTCAGGGTGTCGGCGAAGGCCTTGCCGCGTTCAGGGTCGCCCGTGAGGTAGGCGATCTGCTTCTCGACGTCGCAGGCGGACTCGTTCTGCTTGCCGCTGTAGAGCCCCGGGTGCGCGCCGCTGACCTTGAGGGTGCCGCCGGGGGCCGAGGACTCGTTGGGGGTGATGGTGGGGGTGACCGCCTTGCCCGGCTCGCCCGCCGTGGACGGTGTGAAGGGATCGGGCCCGGCCGCGGAGGCGTTCTGCAGGAAGATCTCACCGCCGCCCTTGGTGCCGCCGAGGAAGGAGAAGGCGAAGATCACGGCGACCGCGACGACCATCGCCGTGCCCGCGGTGAGGAGGGTGCGGCGCGTCCGCCACCACGGGGAGGGGGGTCCGCGGTGCCGGCCGGGTTCCCCTGGTTCGGCGCCGTGTCCCGTGCCGTCCGGTGGGCCAGGTGGCCCCGGTGGTCCGGCCGGTGGCGGCGGGGCCGGGGGTGGCGCGGCCGGTGGGGGCGGGAGCCCCTGTGCCGCCGGCGGGTGCTCTCCCGACGGCCTGCCGGACAGCGGTCCGGCCGGAGGGCCGGTGGGGCGTTCGGGCGGAGGAGGTATGGAACTCACGGCACTCTCCCCAGAGGTAGGGCTTCGGGAATGGAGACGGATTCCCGTACGCCCTCCCACCCATTATGTGCGGCCTCACCTGGAGAGTGAATCGGCTGCGGGAATTCGGAAGGGCCGATGGTTCACGGGCATTTCGGGAGTGCGGCATCCGCGAAGCGCCTGCTTTCGACCAGCGAACCGGGGACCTGCGCCGCGGCGCAGGTCCCCGTCCTTTCGCAGCGGGACGTCCGCACCGGCGCTGACCTGCTGCGCAGGTGGCTCCGCGGATCCGGGACGAGAATCGGTGCATGGAAGCAGTGGGATACAGCAGCGCGAACACCGGCCTGTTGCTGATCGACCCGTACAACGACCTCCTGTCCGAGGGCGGGAAGCTCTGGCCCCGCGCGAAGGCGGTGGCCGAGCAGGTGGGGCTGCTCGACCACATGCGGCAGGTGCTCGCGGCCACCCGTGCCCGGGGCATCCGGACGTTCTTCGTCGCACACCGCCGTACGGCCCCCGGGGACTACGCGGCGTGGGAACACCTCTCCCCCGCCCAGGAGGCGGCCGTCGAGCAGCAGGTCTTCGCGCTGGGCTCCTGGGGCGGCGAGTTCCATCCGGACTTCCAGCCGGTAGACGGCGAGATCCTGGTGCACGAGCACTGGTCGTCCAGCGGTTTCGCCAATACGGACCTCGACTTCCAGCTGAAGCAGCACCGGGTGTCGCGCATCGTGCTGACCGGCATGCGCGCCAACACCTGCGTCGACACCACGGCGCGCTTCGGGCAGGAACTCGGCTACCACGTCACCTTGGTGCGGGACGCGATCGCCGCCTTCAGCACGGCGGAGATGGAGGCGACCTTCGACGTCAACGCGCCGGCCTACGCGCACGCCGTCCTCACCACGGAGGAGTTCCTCACCGTGCTGCCGCCCTGCGCCGAGGAGTACGGGGCAGGGCGGTAGCGACGCCTGACGTCAGGGCTGCGGGGTGAGCCAGCGGTCGTACCAGGCCAGGCTGCGGCGCAGCAGGTCCAGCAGGTGGCCGCGTCCGCTGATGCCGTGGCCCTCGCCGGGGTAGACGGCGAACTCGTGCGGGACGCCGTGGTGGCGCAGGGCGCGGTGGAGGAAACGGCCCTGGGAGACGGGCACATTGGTGTCCTCCTCGCCGTGGAGGATCAGGACCGGGGTGCGGATGCGGGAGACGTACGAGATCGGGCTGACCCGGTCGTGGAGGTGGGGTCCCGGACCCTCCCAGCCGATGCTGCCGCTGCCCGCCGACTCGACGACGGGTCCCTGCTCGCCGGTCGCGCCCAGCATGCCCCAGTCGCTGATGCCGGCGCCCACGATCGCGGCCTTGAAGCGGTCGGTCTGCGTGACGGCCCAGGCGGCCAGGTAGCCGCCGTGGCTCCAGCCGCCGATGCCGAGGCGGTCGGGATCGGCGACGCCCTGGGCGACGAGGAGGTCGATGCCCTCGGTGATGTCGGTCCATTCGGCGCCGCCGACGGCTCCGTCCACCGCGGTGGCCGCGAAGGCGTGGCCGCGGCCCTCCCCGCCGCGGGGGTTGGGGAGGAAGACGGCGTAACCGGCGGTGGCGAAGAGCTGGCCGGGGGGCAGGTCGATGTGGAACTGCCATTCGTCGGTGTAGCGCCCGTACGGGCCGCCGTGCGCGATGGTGATCATCGGGAAGGGGCCGTCCGCGCGGGTGCGGCCGGGCGGCAGGAGGAGCAGGCCGTCGAGGGCGAGCCCGTCGGAGGCCTTGTAGGAGAGGCGTTCCTGGCTGCCCCAGGGGATGTCGCGGAGCTCGGGGCGGGTGTCGCTGATCCGGGTGAGCGGGCCGTCGGGCGGTCCGGCGTGGACGTTCTTGGGCTCGTACGCGGTGCCCGCGAGCACGGCGACCGTCTCTCCCGTGCGGCTCGCGGTGAGCGCGTGGACGATGCCGGGGCGGGTGTGCAGGCGGCAAAAGCGCCGCTCGCCGGGGTCCAGCCGGAACAGCGCGGTGTCCAGGCCGTCGGCGAAGACGGCCAGGGGCGGGCCGTCTTGGACCTGGAGGAGTTCTCTGGGGCAGACGGTCGTGCCGGCGGTCAGGTCGCGTGCCTCGGGCGGTGCCTGGTGTCCCGGGTCGGCGGGGACCGCGCGGTCCAGGACGGCCGGGGAGCCGACCAGCCCGGGCGGGGTGGTGGCCAGGTGGGCGAGGTGCCAGCCGTCCTCGGCCCGCCACCAGACCGGGCAGCGCGCCGCGTGCCCGGCGGGGCCGAGGTCGTGGACGGCGCCTGCGGCGGTCTCGACGAGATGGAGCCGTGCGGTCAGTGCGCCGGGGTCCTCCTCCGCGCAGTCCCAGCTGAGGACGGCCAGCATGCCGCCGTCCGGGCGCTCGGCCACCTCGACGACGTGCCGGTCGCCGAAGGCGTCGACGGTGCGGACGGCGCCGCTGTCGAGGTCGAGCAGGCGCAGGCGGGCGGAGGGCTCGGGACCCGTCCGCTCGGTCCACACCATCACGTCGTCGCCCCCGTCCTCGGCCTCGTCCGGTTCGCCGGCGGCGATCAGGGCGACGGTGCGGCCGTCGGCGAGCGGCAGGTGGTTCTCGATGCCGCCCGGCCAGGTGGTGAGGGC
This sequence comes from Actinacidiphila sp. bgisy167, assembly GCF_057707665.1. Lineage (NCBI taxonomy): Bacteria > Bacillati > Actinomycetota > Actinomycetes > Kitasatosporales > Streptomycetaceae > Actinacidiphila > Actinacidiphila sp. bgisy167. The sequence goes on from NZ_JBYIQP010000049.1 coordinate 16,230, forward strand.
CTCGGCGGGGCCGTCCGGTCCGCCGTCGGCGGCGAGGCGTACGCGGTGCAGCTGCCCGGCGGTGGTGAAGAAGACGGACGCCGAGTCCGGGGCCCAGCGCGGCGCGCCGATCCAGGTCGTGCCGTCGGTCAGCTGCCGGGGCGGTGCGCCGCCGTCGGCGGGCACCGCCCACAGGACACTGGCCGGGCGGTCCGCGACGGCGAGGGGCCGCGCCGTGTGGACGACCGTGCGGCCGTCCGGGGAGACCGCCGGGAACATCGGTATGACGCTGTCCACGACCGCTCGTGCCACGACGTCGCTCTGCGCCGCCAACACGCCTTGTTCAAGGCTCATGTGATGTGCCGCCCTTTCCGTAGGCGGCCCCATCCTGCCCCAGGTCCCCGGCGCGGGCGGACGGGATCGAGGAACGCGCGTCGCGCCGCACGCCGGCGGGCGGCGCTCGCCGGCGTGCCCTTGCCGAGACGACTCCGGCTGCCGGGGGCGCGCTCGCGCGCGGGGACGCCGGCGGCACCGGACGCGGGTGCGGACGCCGGTGCGGGCATCGGCGGGCAGCCCGCGTGCGGCTTCAACCACGAGCCGGGTCGGCTCCCGAGCGGCTCGCCGGGCTCTCCGCCCAACCCGCTCGAAAATAGCTCGACTGTTCGATTAACGCGTTACCCTGGACGCATGACGGCACCGCTCCAAGGATCGCTCTTCGACCAGACCGACGAGTTGCTGCTCGGTCCGCTGGACGGCCTGCGGCGGACGGAGCTCGGCGGCGGGGCGTGGCTCGACCAGCTGCCCGGATGGCTGCACGGGGCCGACGCCCTGTTCGGGGAACTGGCCGGTTCGGTGCCGTGGCGGGCCGAGCGGCGGCAGATGTACGAGCGGGAGGTCGACGTGCCCCGGCTGCTGGCCTTCTACGGGGAGGGCGACCGGCTGCCGCACCCCGTGCTCGACGAGGCCCGGGCCGCCCTCGACGCCCACTACGCGGACGAACTCGGCGAGCCCTTCGTCACCGCGGGGCTCTGCTTCTACCGGGACGGCCGGGACAGCGTCGCCTGGCACGGGGACCGGACGGGCCGGTCGGCGACGCAGGACACGATGGTCGCCATCCTGTCCGTGGGCGACCCCCGCGACCTGGCGCTGCGCCCCCGCGGCGGCGGCGCGGCCGCGATGCGGCTGCCCCTCGGACACGGCGACCTCGTGGTGATGGGCGGCTCCTGCCAGCGGACGTGGGAGCACGCGATCCCCAAGAGCGCGCGCGCCGTGGGGCCGCGCATCAGCATCCAGTTCCGCACGCGCGGCGTCCGCTGAGGCCCCGACGCGGCCTGGGCCGCGTCGTCACATGAGCGGCGTCCGCCCACGCAGCGCGCCGTCGTCCCCGGTTTCCCCGGTCGCCGTGGCGGCGCCGACCGTCTCCGTGTGCGTGTCCCTGATCGAGCGGGCATGACGTTCCCCTCGGGATGCGGGTTCGCTGGCCGACTCACCACAAGGCAGTACGTTCGGGATGCAAACGGAAACGCGAAACCCGCCCGTCGCCGCGCCCACCACCCCCGACTGCGGGACGGTGACGCAACCAGCCCTTCCCGTCACGGACCGCGAACGGGGGTGGGCAGGGCACGCCTGCGAGCCAGGCATTCCGAGCCGCCCCAGGACGCGGACGCCGGCGGCCGGGCGCTCAGTGCGGCGTCGCGCGCGAGGGGGCGCCGAGGCGCTGATGCCCGCCCGTCGCCAGCATGCGGACTTCGCCGCGGTCGCTGATCTCCGCCTGGACGATGCCCGTGTCGTCGCTGTACACCGGATGCCCTCCGGCTCCCTTGCGCTCGGTGCGCTTGACGACCACGGTGTCGCCGGAGACGGGGAAAGTCAGCTCGTACGTTTCGGCGTGACTCATGAGGGGAACCTCCTGCCTCCGCCCCTATGACGGTTTATGCCCAGAGAATCCGTGGCCAATGACACCGGTCATGACATCCGCTGTGGCGCCGGATCGACTCCTTGGGGGAGCATGGAGCGGTGTCGATCATCAAGGGGGAACGCATGTCCCACCTCACCCACGTCGCCGCTCCCGAGGGCGTTCCCGCGGGCCGGGGCTACAGCCACGTCGTGTGGGGCGAGGGCCGCTTCGTCGCCGTCTCGGGGCAGATCGCGGTGGACGAGCGAGGCGGGATCGTCGGGCCGGACGACCCCGAGGCGCAGGCGCGCCAGGTCTTCGCCAACCTCGACCGCTGTCTGGCGGCCGCGGGGGCGGGCTGGGGCGACGTGGTCAAGTTGACCTTCTTCGTCACCGACACGGCCTTCCTGCCCGCGGTCCGCGAGGCGCGCGACGCCTACGTCGACACCTCGCGGCCCCCGGCCAGCTCCGCGGTGCAGGTGGCCGCGCTCATCCGGCCCGAACTGCTGGTGGAGGTCGAGGCGTTCGCGATCGTCCCGGTCCTGCCCACGACTGCGGCGGCCGGGTCGTGACGCTGGTCCCGGAGCGGTTCACCGTGGCGGCGGCCCGGCCGCTCACCCCGCCGGGGCCCGGCGACCCGCCGCGGCTGTGCCTGGTGGACACGGCGGCGAACGCGGCCGCCGCCGTCCACCTCGCGCCCGGGCTGCTGGACCGGCAGGAGCGCGAGCGTGCCTCGGCCTTCCACTTCGACCGCGACCGCGTCAGCTACATCACCGCGCATGTGGCGCTGCGCCTGCTGCTGGCGGCCTATCTGGGGACCCGTCCCGGCGCGGTGCCGCTGACCCGGGAGACGTGCCCGATGTGCGGCGGCCCGCACGGCCGGCCCGCGGTGGAGGGCGGCGCCCCGCACTTCTCGCTCTCCCACTGCCGGGAGATGACGCTGCTGGCCTTCGCCGCAAGCCCGGTGGGAGTGGACGTGGAGGCGCTGCCGGGCCGGGAGGCCGTGGACGGCGTGTGGCGTTCGCTGCACCCGGCCGAGGTGGACGAGCTCGCAGTGCTGCCCCTGGAGGAGCGCCGGGTGGCCTTCGCACGGACCTGGGCACGCAAGGAGGCGTACCTGAAGGGCCTGGGGACGGGCTTGGCCAGGGAACTGTCGGAGGACTACGTGGGCTCCGGTCCCGCCCCCGCCGGCGGCCCGAAGGGCTGGTCGCTCACCGATGTCGCGGTCGGCGACGGCCACCGCGCGGCTGTCGCCGTACGGCTGGGCTGAGGCCGTCGCCGGCCGGGGCGAGCGGGGACGCGGGGCGGACACGGCGGCAGCCCTCGGCGACCCGCGCGGTCCGCGGCGTGCGCGCGGGCGTGGACGCGGACCCGTACAACCCCCGGCGGCGGGGCGTGGGCCGCACCCCGCCGCGCCGCCGGACGCTTCGCCGCTGTTGCCGCTGTTGCCGCTCAGCGACGGCAGCGGCGGTACTGGCGGTACTGGCGCATCGCCGCGACGAGGGCCGCGCCGGCCACGAGGGCGAGGCTCGCGACGCCGCCCACGCTGGTGAGGAGCTTGTCCCGGGGGCCGGTGTCGGCGAGCGAGGGGCGTTCCCCGGTGCCGGAGGCGGTGCCGCCGGACGCGGCGTCCGAGGCAGTGCTGTCGGCGGCCTCGCGGATCATCCGGGCGACGGTGTCGGGGTGGGAGAGCATCGCGACGTGCGAGGAGGCGACCTCGGTGGTGTGCGAGCCCGCGCGCTTGGCCTGGAAGCGCTCCAGCGCCGGGTTGATGGCATGGTCGTCGGCGGCGACCAGCGCCCACGAGGGGATCGTCCGCCACGCCGCGCCGGGCGCCTTGTCGGTGAACGCCCGCAGCGCGATGGGTCGTTGCTCGGCAGCCATCAGCCGGGTCCGTGCCGCGGGCAGGTCGGCGGCGAAGACCTTCCGGAAGACGGAGTCGCGGATGTAGACGTCGGTGCCGCTGCCCGAACCGTCCTGGTACGGGACCAGGCGCTGCGCCGAGCCGAGGTCGCTCGGCGCGAACCGGGCCTGGAGCCCCTGCAGGGTCTCCCCCGCCTCGGGCATGAACGCGGAGACGTAGACCAGCGCTCTGACGTTCGGGTTGCCCGCCGCCGCGGCGCTGATCACCGCGCCGCCGTAGGAGTGGCCCGCGAGCACGACCGGGCCGTCGATGCTCTTGAGCACACTGGCCGTGTAGAGGGAGTCGCTGACGAGCCCGCGCAGCGGGTTCGCGGGGGCGACGACCTTGTAACCGGCGCCTTCCAGGCGCTCGATGACCGGGCTCCAGCTCGACGCGTCGGCGAAGGCACCGTGGACCAGCACCACGGTCGGCCGGGCCCCGCCGGCGGCGGAGCCGTCGCCGACTGCCGACGCGAGGGCCGGGCCGGCGGCGAAGCCCGTCGCGGCGAGCGCCGCGGCGAGGGCGCCCGCGCTGACTATGCGGCGCCGGTTCTGCGGACCGGGGGAGGACGCTTCAGCCATGCTGCTCTCTCTTCGGCAGGAGGGACTGCTGTCGCCTCCCACCCTTGGCCCGGCACAGCCCTCCTGCCTGCTCCCGGGGGACGTACGGGTGACGGCGGGCCGTCCACAGCTCCCCCCGCGCTGCGCGGCGTCGGACCGCGGGCGTCGGACCGCGGGCGTCGGACCGCGGGCGTGAAACACCGGCGTCATCGAACACGGATATGATCCGCCTCACATTCGATCCGGACGGCCGGACGGTGTGCGCTCGCGCACGCCCTCCTGCCGCGCCCCATGCATGAGGGGAGCGTCCGATAGCCCTCCGAATATGGCTCAGCAGCGCGGGGGTGGCCTCCACCCAGGTCATGCGGATGCTGCGCGGCAACCCCGACTCCGTGGACGTCCGTGTCTACGGGACCAACGTCGACCCCTCGGCGCCGGCCCTGGCCGCGTGCGACGTGGCCGAGGTCGAGCCCCGCCGCGTCGGCGACGACGCCTACGCCGAGTTCGCCCTCGACTTCTGCCGCAGGCACCGGATCGACGTGCTGGTGCCGCCACGCCGGCTGACCGCGCTGGCCGGGCGGGCCGAGGCGTTCGCCGCCGCGGGCACCCGGCTGATGTGCTCGCCCGCCGCCTCGGTGAAGGTGCTGACCAGCAAGCGCCGTACGTACGAGGAGGCGCTCGCCGCCGGCATCCCCGTGCCGCCGTGGCGGGTGGTGCGGGACGCCGACGGGCTGCGGGCCGCGGTGGACGAACTCGCGGCGACCGGCGAGACGCTGTGCATCAAACCCGCCGGCGAGTACTCGGCCTTCGGCTTCCGCATCCTGGAGGACCGGCCGATGGGCATCCGCGACCTGCTCGCCCCCGCCCGCCCCATGGCCTCCGTCGACGCCGTCGCCCAGGCGATGAAGCGCGCCGCGGACGAGGGAGAGCACGTCCCGAGCATGATCGTCATGCCGTATCTGGAGGGCCCCGAGATCAGCGTCGACTGCCTGTCCGCGCCGGGCGGCCGGTTGCTGACCGCCATCCCCCGGGCGAAGGAGGGCCGTTACCGGCGGCTGCTGGACGACCCCGGGATCACGGACATCGCGCGGCGCCTGGTCGAACACTTCGGCCTCGCCTACCTGTCCAACGTCCAACTGCGCCACCGCGGCGGCGAACCCGTGCTCCTGGAGGCGAATCCGCGCCCCTCCGCCGGGATCTTCCAGACCGCCTTCACCGGCGTGAACCTGCCTTGGGCCGCCGTCCGTCTGCTCACCCGCGGCGACGCCGGGCTGCTCACCGCCCCCCGCCTCGGCGGCCGCGTCGCCGTGACGGAAGCGGCGACCGAGGTGCCGGAGACTGCTGCCGTCCAGGAGGCCAGCGTGGCGTGAGCGCGGGGCAGGGGGCACGCTGGAAGGAGGAAGGCAGGTGGCAGCTCATGAGCAGACTCGAAGAGCAGATCGACCTGAACGTTCCGACCGAGGTGGCGTGGCAGCACCTGCATCGCCTGGACGACTACCCGCAGTTCGTCGAGGGCGTCCGGGAGGCGAGCGCCGCCGGGGGCGGCAAGGCCAGGCTCGGCGTGTCGGGGACCGGCGGCGGCTCCCTGGAGGCGGAGTTCTCCGACCGCACCAAGGCGCACAGCGACACCCGCGAGATGACCTGGCGCACCCGCGGCGGCGCCGAGATCACCGGAACGTGCTCGGTCCTCCCGATCGACGAGCAGCACAGCCGCGTCCAGGTGCGCATGGAGTACGACCCCGCCGAAGTCCATGACGCCTTCGGCGGGCCCAAGGGCTTCGCCCAGGTCAGCGCGATCGAGCGCACGGTCCGTCACGACCTCGAACGTTTCAAGGACTTCGTCGAGCGCGAGCACTAGCCCGGTGGATCGGTCACGGGAGCCGACGTGAACGAGGGCGGCGCCCACCGCGCGGTCAGGCGTGCGGCGCGCCGCCACCCGCTGCGAGGCGGGTGAGCCACTCCCGCAGCAGGAGCCGCTCGCCGTCGCTCAGGGCGACGGCGTCGCCGAGGGCGTCTTCGCCCTCCGGAAGGGCCGCGCGCAGGGCGCGTGCCGCCGAGGCGAGGCCGGACTCCGCGGCGGGGACCGTCGGTTGGGCGCGGGTGACGGCGGCGATCATGGACTCCCGGAGGACGGCCAGCAGCGCCGGGTCGCGGCGTCCCGGCGGGGTGGAGTTCCAGGTGGCGACCGCGCCGAGGCCGGTCGCCCGGATGATCTGCCCGGCCAGCTCCTCGTCGACGCGCAGCCACCCCCCGGCCGCCAGCCGGCGCACCCGGCCGCGGAGGATCTCCAGGCCCGCGCGGTGCGCGAGGTCCGAACCGCGGCCGGTGGCCCGGTTCATCACCGCGAACAGCTCGGGGCGCGAGATCCCGAACTCCACCACCATGTCCCAGCCGCGGCGCAGCTCCTCCACCGGATCCTCCGGCGCGGGATCGAGCTGCGCGCGCTTGCTCTCCAGGAACTGCGCGTAGCCGTGCTCGGCGACCGCCTCCAGCAGTCCCTCCTTGTCGCCGAAGAAGCGGTAGATCGCCGGGGGCTGCAGGCCCGCCGCGGCGGCGACCGCGCGGGTGCTGACCGCGCTCGGGCCGCCGCTCTCCAGCAGCTCGACGGCCGCCTCGACGATGCGGCGGCGTGGGTTGTCCGGGGTCTCTGAGGTAGGCATGAACCGATGATACCCAACGAATAGTTCCATCGTTATTTCCGGTGTTACCATCGCGTCGATATCATCGATACCCGGATGGGGAGAGCCCCGTGATCATCGTTACCGGAGCCACCGGAAAGCTCGGCCGCCGCATCGTCGAACGCCTGCTGGAGCGCGTCCCCGCCCAGCGCGTCGGCGTCAGCGTCCGCGACCCCCGCAAGGCCCAGGACCTCGCCGACCGCGGCGTCCGCGTCCGGCAGGGCGACTTCGACGACCCGGCCTCGCTCGTGCACGCCTTCGAGGGCGCCGAACAACTGCTCCTGGTCTCCCTCGACCGCACGGGCGAGGAGTGCGTGGCCGGGCACCGCGCCGCCGTCGACGCCGCCGTGAAGGCCGGCGTCGGCCGCATCCTCTACACGAGCCAGATGGGGGCCGCCCACGACTCCCGCTTCGCGGCGTGCCGCGACCACGCCAGAACCGAGGACCTGCTGCGCGCCACCGGCCTGCCCTGGACCGCGCTGCGCAACGGCTTCTACACCGCCAGCGCCGTGCAGTTCCTGCAGTCCGCCCGCCGCACCGGCGACATCGCCCTCCCCGCGGACGGCCCCGTCGCCTGGACCGGTCATGACGACCTCGCCGAGGCCACCGCCGCGATCCTCACCGACGAGGGCCGCTTCGAGGGGCCCACCCCGCCGCTCACCGGCCCGGCGGCGCTCGACTTCGACGCCGTCGCCGAGCTCGCCTCCCAGGTCGCCGGACGGCCCTTCACCCGCACCGTCGTCCCGGACGGCGCGTTCCACGAGCAGACCCTGGCGCACGGCGCCCCCGCGCCGATCGCCGACCTGCTGCTGAGCATCTTCGCGGCGGCGCGGGGCGGTGAGTTCGCCGCCCTCGACCCGACGCTGGCCGAACTGCTCGGCCGGCAGCCCGCCGACTTCGGCACGCTGCTGGAGCGCGCCTGGGCCGAGTAGTCCCGGCGCGGGCGCGCCCACCCGTCGTGCGCAGCGCTCACCGCCCTGCCGCCGCCCGTCCCGGCCCCGCCGGAACGGGCGGCGGCGCTGCGCGGCGGCGACGGCGCCGTCAGCCCATGCGCGGGGCCGTCGCGGTTCTCTGCGCGACAGCAAGCGCATCCGGGGCCTATGGCGCCGACTCGCCCACGGTTCCGGGCCACATGAGGTGTGCCCGAGCGGGACGGCGGCCGGGCCGGTCCAGGCGGTGGGCCGCGGAACGCGGCTCCGCACGGCCCGCCACCCCGCTGATCGCGGCCTCAGCGGATCGCGGCCGGTCTCGGCACCGGCTGGATGCCCTTCGCCGCCGCGGGCCGGGTGAGAGCGCGTGCCGAACTCCCACACGCGCTCCCGGACACGGTTCGGTCAGAGCCGCACGCCGTGCCGCCGCAGCCAGGCGACCGGGTCGACGTCGGAGCCGTACCCCTCGCCGGTGCGGACCTCGAAGTGCAGGTGCGGGCCGGTCGTGTTGCCCGTGGAGCCCGAGCGGCCGACCTGGCGGCCCGCGGCCACGAACTGGCCGGCCCGCACGGTCAGTGAGGACAGATGGCCGTACTGCGTGTACATGCCGTCCGGGTGACGGATCACCACCTGGTAGCCGTAGGCGCCGCCCCAGCCGGCCTCGACGACGGTGCCCGCCGCGACGGCCTTGACGGAGGTGCCGGTGGGCACGGTGAAGTCCTGGCCGGTGTGGTAGCCGCTGGCCCAGTGGGATCCGCTGCGGCGGTAGGGGGTGCCGAGCCCGCCGCTGACCGGTGCGACGAACGCCTGGGCGGCGGAGGCAGGTGCGGCGCGCCGCTCCGCCTGCTTCGCGGGCTTCGACGGCTTGGCGGGCTTCGACGGCTTCGCCGCGTTCACGGGCTTCGCGGACTTCGTGCCGGGCACGGACAGTTCCTGCCCCGGCAGGATGAGGTCCGGGTCGGCTCCGACGACGTGGCGGTTCGCGGCGTAGAGCCGCTGCCAGCCGCCGTTCACACCTCGTTCGTCGGCGATGCCGGAGAGCGTGTCTCCGCTGACGACCGTGTAGTCGTCCGCCTTCCCCGGGCGGTCTGGATTTTCCGGGCGGTGACGGTCCGTGCGCTGCCTCGTCCTCCGCTCGCCCTCGGCCGCGGCCTTCTGCCCGGCTTTCGTCCCGGTCTTCTGCCCGGTCTTCTGCCCGGTCTTCTTCCCGTCCCCCTTCGCGGCGTCCTTCGCGTGGGACGCCGCCTCGCCCCGGGTGAGCCCGGCCCGCTGCGAGCACACCGGCCAGGCCCCGGGTCCTTGGGCCTCCAGTACGCGTTCTGCTATCGCTATCTGCTCGGATCTCGTCGCCAGGTCGGCCCGTGCGGCGAACTTCGTGCCGCCGTACGCCTTCCACGTCGACTGGGCGAACTGCAGCCCGCCGTAGTAGCCGTTGCCGGTGTTGATGTGCCACGTGCCGCTGCTCTCGCACGCGGCGACCTTGTCCCACGTCCCGGCCGTCGCGGCGCCCGCTCCGGGGGCGGTGACGAAGGGCAGCGCGAGCCCCGCGCCCGAGGCGGCGGTGACGGCGACGGACACCGGCGAGAGCCGGCTCGGCGGCTGGGGTCTGCGGTGGCGACCGCGCGCGGCGCGTACGGGCATGGGGGACCGCCTCTCGGTTCCGGGCACACGGCCGTACAAGTACGACAGATGGATCTTGTCGCCGCAAGGGTGCTTTCAGGACTCTGTCGTCCCAAAACACGCGCCCCGGTGCCGGGTTGCCCTTCCTCCGCCCCTCAGGAGGTGCGGGGCGGCAGCGGAAGCGGCAGCCCGGGCAGACCATCGAGGCTGGTCCCGACGTGCGGCTTGCCCGCGCAGTAGTCGCTGAGAGGTCGCACGGATAGGCGGGGTGGAGAAAGGAGCGGGTCGAGGGCCGAGTCCGGCAAGGCGGAGAAGGGAGACGCAGCGGAGCTGCGGCGACCGACGACAACGCCGCCAGGCGAGAGCCCTCGACCCGCGACGCCGGCCCGCCTATCCGCGCGGCCTCTGAAGGACTCCTCCGTCTCCCGGGAGAAGCGCTGGGTGTGCAGCGGCCGTTCTGCCCGGAAGTCCATCTCGGGGACGGCGAACCCGCAGCTGTCGCTGATGCGTTCGGCGGTGACGACGATGACGGCGCGCAGGTCGGTGCGCCTGCGGATGTCCTCGGAGAAGTACGGAAGGAGGTCGCGCCAGCGCGGGTCGTCGCGGAAGACGGGCTCCCCCCGCCCGTGCACCCGCACCACGGTGGGCGGTCCGGTGAAGGCGCACCACATCAGGGCGATGCGGCCGTTCTCCCGCGGGTGGGCAATGGTCTCCGCACCGCTGCCCCCGAGGTCGGCGTAGGCGAAGGTGCGGTCGTCGAGGAGGGCGGAGGAACCGTCGAGCCCCTTGGGCGACACATTGACGTGCCCGTCGCCGACGAGCGGAGCGGTGGCCGTGAAGAAGACCTTCTGCTCCTCGATGAAGGCGCGCAGGCGCCCGTCGATGCGTTCGTACGTCTTTTTTCCCTTGCGGCCATTCTCCGTGCGGCCCCGCCGCCGCCCAAGGGTCAGGAAGCGGATCAGCCCCGCCGGGGACGGACCGCGCGGTCGTCCTCGCCGTCCCGGACGGCGATGCCCAGCGCGGCGGCGAGTGCCGGGGCCAGGTCGAGCAGCTGGGCGCTGCCGATGACGGCGCCGCGCAGCGAGTCGTGGCCGTCGGCGAGGTCGAGCCGGGTGGCACCGCGCAGATCCGTCGCGTCGAGTTCGGCGCGGCCGAGGCGCAGGCGCTCCAGTTGCGTGCCGGGGAAGGAGACGTCCTTCAGACGGGCGCCGCCGAGGTCGACGTCACGCAGCACGCAGTCCTCGAAGACGACCTGGTGCAGCCGGGCGCCGCGCAGGTTGACGGAGTCGAACTTGCAGCGCCGGAAGACGGCCCGGCGCAGCACCGCGCCGAAGGCCTCGACCCCGGCGAGCACACAGGAGTCGGCGGTAACGTCCATCCAGTTCGTCTCGGCGGCCGAGGTGCCGACGAGGCGGTCGCCCTGCAGCCAGACGTCGTTGAAGCGGGCCCGGCGCAGGCTGCCGCCCTCCAGGACGGTGTCGGTGATCGCGCACTCCAGGAAGACGGCGCCGCCCGCGTCCTGTCCGCCGAGGGTCAGGCCGTCGAAGTGGAGGGTGTCGTAGCGCTCCTCGACACCCAGCCCGGGCGCGTCGAAGGGCTCCAGCGCCTGCGCGTAGGGCAGCTCCGACAGGGACCGCGGTGCCGGGAAGGTCATGGCGGCCACGCTAGCGGCCCCCTGTGACAGCCGCCTTCCCGAAGATGAGCGATTTGTCCGTGATGTCTTGCTACGTTGCGTCCCATGACCGCCCCGGCCCCCGCCCCCCGGACCGCGCAGCCGGCCCTCGCCGTGCCCGCCGTCCCGGTGCCCCGGCGCCGGGGCGTCGAGCTGGCGCTGCTGGTCGGCGCGGTGCTGATCCCGGTGTACGGCTACTGCGCCGTGGGCCTGGCGCACGACGGCGCCGTGCCGCGGGGTACGGCCGGCTTCGGCGGGGCCCTCGGCGGTCTGGCGCTCGCCGCCCATCTGGCGGTCCGCCTGCGCGCCCCGTGCGCGGACCCGCTGCTGCTGCCGATCGGGGTGCTGCTCAACGGCCTGGGCCTGGTCCTGATCCACCGCCTCGACCTGGAGACCCCCGACGCCGCCGCCCCGGCGCAGCTGGTCTGGTCCGGGCTGGGCGTGGCCCTGTTCACCGCCGTCGTCCTGCTGCTGCGCGACTACCGCGCCCTCGCCCGGTACGCGTATCTCGGGGTCGTGGCGGCCCTGGTGCTGATGATCGTGCCGAGCCTGTTCCCCTCCGTGAACGGCGCGAGGATCTGGATCCGGGTCGCGGGCCTGTCCTTCCAGCCCGGCGAGTTCGCGAAGGTGCTGCTGGCGGTGTTCTTCGCTGCGTACCTCGCGGACAACCGCGCCGCGCTCGCGTACACCGGGCGGCACGTCCTGCGCTTCCGCCGGCTGCAGATGCCGACCGGCCGGGTGCTCGGCCCGGTGCTGGCGGTCTGGACGATCAGCCTGGGCGTGCTGGTCGTGGAACGGGACCTGGGGACCTCGCTGCTGTTCTTCGGTCTCTTCGTGATCCTTCTCTACGTCGCCTCGGGCCGCACCGGCTGGATCGCGGTCGGGCTGCTGCTGTCGGCGGCCGGGGCCTTCCTGGTCGGCTCCCTCGAGCCGCACGTCCACTCACGGGTGGCGGACTGGCTCCATCCCTTCGCCGGCGCCGGGACGGGGCAGGGGCCGGGCCAGCTGGCGCAGTCGCTGTTCGCGTTCTCCGCCGGCGGGCTGCTCGGCACGGGCCTGGGCGAGGGGCACTCGGTCCTGATCGGTTTCGCGGCCAAGTCCGACTTCATCCTGGCCACGGCCGGCGAGGAGCTGGGGCTGACGGGGCTGACCGCGCTGCTCCTGCTGTACGGGCTGCTGGTCGCCCGGGGCTACCGGGCCGGACTGGCGGTCCGCGAGCCGTTCGGCCGGCTGCTGGCCGTGGGACTCGCCTCGATCGTGGCGCTGCAGGTCTTCGTGATCGCGGGCGGGGTGACGGACCTGATCCCGCTGACCGGGATGGCGATGCCCTTCCTGGCGCAGGGCGGTTCCTCGGTCGTCACCAACTGGGTGATCGTGGCACTGCTGATCCTGCTCAGCGACGCCGCCCGCCGTCCGCTGCCCGCGGCGGACGCGGGCCGGGCCGCAAGCCCGACAGGCCGGGCCGCCCCCGGCCGGGCGGGCACCCCGTGATCCCGTACGCCCGCCGGGCCGCGGCGCTCTGCCTGCTGCTCCTGGCGGCCCTGCTGGTGAACGCCGTCCGCATCCAGGTCGTGCGGGCCCCGGCCTACGACGGCAACCCCGCCAACCGTCGGCTGCTGATCGACCGCTATGGGCAGCCGCGCGGCGACATCCTCGTGGGGAACCGGCCCGTGACAGGTTCGAGGTCCACCGGCGCCCAGCTGGACTTCGTCCGCACCTACGCCGACGGCCCGGTCTACGCCCCGGTGACCGGCTTCTCCTCGCAGACCTACGGCACGGCCCTGCTGGAGGCCGCCGAGGACGAGGTGCTCTCCGGCACCTCCCCCGGCCTGTCCGGGCTCGCGCTGTGGAACGCGGTCAGCCGGCAGCCGCAGCGCCCCGGCCACGTCCGCACCACCATCGACCCGGCCGTGCAGAAGGCCGCGTACAGGGCAATGAACGGCCGGAAGGGCGCGGTCGCCGCCCTCGACCCGGCGACCGGCCGGATCCTGGCCCTGGTGAGCACGCCCTCCTACGACCCGGGGACGATCGCCGGCACCGGCCCTGCGGCGCTCGGCGCCTGGCGCCGGCTGGTCGCCGCCGAGGACCAGCCGATGCTCAACCGGGCGCTGCGCCAGACGTACCCGCCGGGTTCGACCTTCAAGACGGTGACGGCGGTCGCGGCGCTGGTCTCCGGGGTGGTCGACGACGTCGACGAGCCCACCGACTCCCCGGACCCCTTCCCGCTGCCGGGTTCCACGACGGCGCTGCGCAACGAGTCGGCGTCCGCGGGCTGCGAGGACGCGCCGCTGCGGCACGCGTTCGTCGTCTCGTGCAACACCGTCTTCGGCAAGCTCGGGGACGACGTGGGGCTGCGGGCGATGCGGGAGACGGCCGAGGCCTTCGGCTTCAACGACCCTTCCCTCGCCGTGCCCTCGCGTCCCGCGGTGAGCGTCTTCGACCGCCGTATGGACCGGGCGCAGCTCGCGCTGTCGTCCATCGGGCAGTACGACACCCGGGCCACCCCGCTGCAGATGGCGATGGTGGCCGCGGCCGTGGCCAACGACGGCACGCTGATGTACCCGCACCTGGTCGACCGGACGACCGACGCGGCCGGCCTGCCGCTGGAGGTCACCGCGGAGCGGGCCTACCGGCAGGTGATGGACGGGGCCGTGGCGCACGTGATGCAGGATCTGATGGTCGCCGCGGTGCGGCACGGCACGGGCCGCGACGCGGACCTGCCCGGCGTGGTGGTGGGCGGCAAGACGGGCACGGCGCAGCACGGCGAGGACAACCGCGAGAACCCCTTCGCCTGGTTCATCGCCTGGGCGAAGGAGAGCCGGGGGGCCCCGGCGAAGGTCGCCGTCGCCGTCGTCGTGGAGGACGCCGCAGCCGACCGCGCCGACATCAGCGGCGGCGGCAAGGCGGCCCCCGTGGCCCGCGCCGTCATGCGGGCGGTGCTGGGGCGCTGACCCCGGGCCGGGCGGGGCCGCCGCCGTCGCCGCGGCCCCCTCCCCGCGTGGTCCCCCGAGGTCAGTCCTCGGCGCCCAGCGCGATGGCCGCCTCGACCTCGGCCGCCCGCTCGGTCTCCTCCCTCGCGAAGCGCTCGGCGTCGAGCTTCTCGGCGATCTCCTCGTCCTGCGCCATCAGGAGGTCGAGGTCGCTGTCGCCCATCTCCAGGACGCCCATGTCGACGTATGCGCGCTGCAGCCGCTCGCCCCACAGCCCGATGTCCTTCACACACGGCACGATGCGGCTGAACAGCAGCTTGCGGAAGAGCCGCAGATACTCCGAGCGCTCGCTGAGCTCCTCGGCCTCCTGCCGCGGGATGCCGAAGTCCTCCAGCACCTCGCTGCCGCGCAGCCGGTCGCGCATCAGGTAGCAGCCCTCGATGACGAACTCCTCGCGCTCGCGCAGTTCGGCGTCGGACAGCTGCTTGTAGTGGTCGCGCAGCGCCATCCGCCCGAAGGCGACGTGCCGGGCCTCGTCCTGCATGACGTAGGTGAGGATCTGCTTGGGCAGCGGCTTGTCGGTGGTGTCGCGGAGCATGCCGAAGGCGGCCAGCGCCAGCCCCTCGATGAGCACCTGCATGCCGAGGTAGGGCATGTCCCAGCGGGAGTCGCGCAGGGTGTCGCCGAGCAGGGCCTGCAGCGAGTCGTTGATCGGGTGGACCATGCCGACCTTCTCGCGCAGGAAGCGGGAGTAGATCTCGGCGTGCCGGGCCTCGTCCATGGTCTGGGTCGCGGAGTAGAACTTGGCGTCGAGGTCGGGCGCCGACTCCACGATGCGGGCGGCGCACACCATGGCGCCCTGCTCCCCGTGGAGGAACTGGCTGAACTGCCAGGAGGCGTAGGCGCGGCGCATGTCGCGCCGGTTCTGCTCGGACATCTTGTCCCAGTAGGGCGTGCCGTGGACGGTCATGTTCTGGTCGGGCACGCCGAGCGGGTCGTAGGGGTCGACCTCGATGTCCCAGTCGATGCGGGTGACCGCGTCCCACTGCTTGTCCTTGCCCTTCTGGTAGAGGGCGAGCAGCCGGTCGCGCCCGTCGTCGTACTCCCAGGAGAAGCGGGCGGCTCCGGAAGCCGGGATCTCCCACGCGGTGTCATGCGACGGCATCGGCGCCTCCTCGGCTCGTGACGGACGTGCTGACACACCGTCTCACAACACCGTGACCGCCGGTAACCCACGCGCGGCGCGCGAGAACGCGGCGGCGCGGCTGCCGGACGCCTGCGCGACGCACTCCTTCGATCCCGCGTCCGCGGGGTGGAGCAGGCCCGGCACATCCGCCGCGCCCGAAGGAGCCGCGCCGCCGGGCGGCTTCGGCGGGCGCCGGAGCCCGCCCTGACCCGGGGCTCCCCCGCCGACGCCGCCCGGGTGGGCGTTCGTCGCCGATCAGCCCGCGGGTCCACGCCCCCGCAGCCTCGCCTTCGTGGACGAGCGCGACGCCGCGTACTCCGCGCTGCCGCGCGGCGGCAGCGCGGCCGGGACCAGCCGGACCGACGCCAACGTGGACGGCGTCCGGCGCGGCGCGGCCGAGCAGATCCCGCGGCACCCGGGCGCCCCGCGCCCCGGACCGCGGCCGGCGATGACGGCGCGCTCCTGGATCGCCGGCGCCGAGGCCATGTCGCCGACCTGGCTGGACGAGGGGAAGCGGACTCCCGCCGAGGAGGTGCGCACCTGGCTGGTGGACCACTTCGCCGCCTTGCTGCCGGTCAGCTCCACCACCGGCCCCAAGACCGCCGGGGCGGCGCCGGCCGCGCTGGAGCGGGAGAGTGGCGGCGGCCCCGCCGGCGGGCCTGGCCCGCCGGGTGGCCCCGCCGGCTCGGACCGTCGCACATCTGCTCCCACCTGCCGTTTCGTGAACCGCCCGCCGTGGCAGGGCCTACCCTGAGTTCGTGAGGCATGAGGACACGGAATTTGTCGGGGGGCCGCTGGACGGCCGCGTGCTGGGGGTGCTGACCGGCATCACCGGGCAGCCCCCGAAGGTGTACGAGGTGCCGGTGCCGCAGGAGGACGGCGCGCCCCCCGTCGTGCACGTCTATCATCGCGAACCCAGTCCCGGCCCGCGCGCGCAGCGCCGTACGCGCTTCGTCTTCGTCTACGACCCGGAGGGGAACCGGCCGGACGGGCCCCGCTGGCCCTGGTCCAAGCCGCGGCGGTGACCGCCGGCGGGCAGGACGGCAGGCAGGCCCGGGCGGGCCGCCGCGACCCAAAGGGCAGGGCCGTAGCGCGGGGGGCTTGACGACGGCGTCGCCGGGGTGGCGGACGACCGGTTCTACCGGCGGGGCCTTCGCGGCGCGGCCGCGTGCCGTGCGCGGGGGCCTCGCGCCCCTCGCCGCGTTTCGTGCGTGGCCGTCGCCGCTGGGCCGTACCGGGGCACGAGGCGCGCTGACACCCCGTCATCTCGGGAGCAGTGCCTTCGGGGCGGTCCCGGAAGCGGAGGCAGAGCCCGCGCCGACCGAGGCGGCGGACCGCGATCCCTGACGGCCTGCGGGCGACTGCGCCGCCAAAGCACCCGTTTCTCCCGCGTGTTGCGACGGCCGGTCGGTGAGCCGGGACCGCCCGGCGCGGGCCAGTCCCAGGACAACACAGGCCGTCCCTTCGGCCGACCCCGGGCGAACGGGTGGCGCCGCGACCGGCGGAGCCCGTCGTTCCGGCCCGCCCCTCTGTCGCAGCCGACCCGATCATGTAAGGATCTACCCGCAGGTGTCGGCCGATCAGCAGGAGGTGACGGGATGTCAGCAGCACACCGGCCCAAGGAATGGGTGCGCAGGGCACTCGTCTGCGGGGCGCTGCTGGCCGCCGCGGCCCTGGGGATCCCCGGCCAGGCCTACGCCGCACCCGCCGACCCCCCGCCGGACAACCAGACGCTCGTGGTGCTGCTGGAGCAGCTGCAGGACCTCTACCAGAAGGCCGAACAGGCCACCGAGACCTACGTCCAGGCCAAGGTCGACCTCGAGGAGAACCAGAGCAAGGCCGAGCGCCTCGACCGGCAGCTCGCCGAGGAGCGCACCGCGCTGAGCGACGCCCGCAGCCTGGCCGGGCAACTGGCGCGCGAGCAGTACAAGTCCGGCGGTGTCTCCCCCTATCTCAGCCTGCTGCTCAGCCGCGACCCACAGGACGCCTTCACCCAAGGCCACGTGCTCGACCGCGCCGCGGGCAGCCAGGCCGACCTCGTCGCCCAGCTGGAGAACGGCGAGAAGCGCATCGCCGCGCTCAACCGGGCACAGCAGCACGCGCTGGACGGGTCCGCGCAGCTGGAGGAGAAGCAGCGCGAGGCCAAGGAGGACATCGAGCGGCAGCTCGCCGACGTCGAGCGGATCCTCGCCGGCCTGACCGGCTCCCAGATCGAGGACCTCCAGGAGCTCGAGCAGCAGGGCATCGACCGGGCGCAGGCGGCGTTCCTGCGCTCCGGGCGGCTCGGCAGCTCCGCGCTCGCGCCGTCGCTGGCCGGAAACCGGGCGCTGAGCTTCGCCTACGCCCAGCTCGGCAAGCCCTATGTGTGGGGCGCCGAGGGCCCGAAGGCGTACGACTGCTCGGGGCTGACCTCGCGGGCCTGGGAGCACGCGGGCACCACCATCCCGCGCACCAGCCAGGAGCAGTGGAAGCAGCTGCCGCGTGTCCCGCTGGACCAGCTGCGCCCCGGCGACCTGGTGGTCTACTTCCCAGGCGCCACCCATGTGGCGATGTACATCGGCAACGGCATGGTCATCCAGGCTCCGCGCCCGGGCGCCGTGGTCAAGATCTCCCCGATCGCGTCCAACCCGGTGCTGGGCGCCGTGCGACCGGACTCCGGCGCCCCGTCGATGACGCACTACGTCTCCCCGCCCGTCCCCCGCTCGGCCACCGACCCGACCCCGCTCGGCACCGCGCCGCGGCCCTGAGGCCGCGCCCGCGCCGTGGCCGACGCCGGGGCCCTGCGACCGCTGGTCGACCCGCGCCGCCTCGCGCCGCCTCGCGCCGGCCACGGTCGCCGAGGTCCACGGCGTGGTCGCGCGCGGCGAGGGCCGGGGCAGGGTCGTCGCGGACGTCACGGCCATCGCGGCGGCCATCGCGGCGGCCATCGCGGCGGCCATCCCGGCCATCCCGGCCATCGCGAACGTCACGGCCATCGCGGCCATCGCGGCCGCCACCGGGTGAGGGAGAGCCCGGCGGGAGACCGCGGGAGGCGGCCGGAGGCCTCGGTCCGCGCAGCTCAGCGGCGGTAGCAGTACGAGTCCGAGGAGGCGTCGCCGCCCTGCAGGCGCGTCTGGTGCACCCGCAGGCCCCGGAAGTCGGGCCCGTGCGGGAAGAAGCCGCCGTCGACGCCGAGCCCGCCGCCGGAGGTGTCCGCGTCGAGCTTGATCATCCACGGGTCGATGCCTCCGGGATAGAACTGCTCGTCCCAGGCGGCGTACAGGGAGTTCGTCACATAGACGCGCCGTCCGTCGCGGCTGAGCTCGACCATCTGCGATCCCCCGGACAGCGGGACGTCCGGGGCCGCGGGGTGCGCCTGCCGGCCGGCGATGCCGCCCAGCCGCACGGACGCGGTCAGCCTCGGCCGCAGGGGGTCGCCCACGTCGTACTGGAGGAGGTCGCCGGTCCCCCACGCGGACACGTACAGCCACCGGTCGTCGACCGACAGGTCGATGTCGGTGATCAGCGGCGGCACCGCGCCGAACGGCCGCAGCGCCGGGGGCAGGTCCTCCGCCGGGGCGGGCTCGGCGGGCAGGGTGATGACCTTGCGGACCGTGAACTCGCCGTCCTCCGCCGTCCACAGCCACACGGACGCCGACAGGTCCTCGACGTCGACGACGGTGTTCACGAAACCCCAGGTCGCCTCGGGGTCGTGGGAGGGGCGCAGCTCCAGCGCCATCTGGTTCCGGTCGCCCAGGTCGACGCGTTGCAGGTGCCGGCCGGTCCCCAGCTCCCAGAAGTGGATCGCGTGGCCGTAGCGGCGGTCCAGCAGCAGGTCGGGCACGAGCCCGTCCTCGATCATCGAGGGGCTGCCCCACTCGCTCGTCACGGCGATGTCCTGGCGCAGGTGCCACCAGACGTCGTAGGCGAGGTGCTGCGGACCCCGCTCGCTCTCCCACGCGCGCAGCACCTCGAAGGTCTCGTGGTCCAGCAGCGCCACGCCGCCGGGGCCGTCCGCGCCGTTCGAGCCGTTCGCTCCGTTCGCGCCGCCCAGGCAGGACAGGAACACCCCGTCGGGGCCGCAGTGGAGGGTGTGCGGCCGCGAGTAGCCGGCCCTGGCGGCCAGTTCCCCGGCCTGCACCACCTTGACCAGGCGGGGGCGGACCGGGTCGGGGGTGGTGTCGAGGATGTGCAGCCGGGAGGAGCGCAGTCCCGGGACGATGAGATAGCGCCGCTCGGCGTGGTGGTGGCCAGGGTGTGCCAGGGCGCTGGAGCAGGCGTTCCAGCCGAAGTGGTGGAGTTCGTTGCCCCGGTCGGGCAGCTCGACATGGGCGGCCACCCGGCCGTACTGCGGGGACCGCGGATCGGTGACGACGGTGAACAGGGCGTCCGGGCGCTCGCCGGCCGGGTCGAACCCGACGACGTAGGCGAGCTCCTCCGGTGGCGCGGCGACCGCGTCCGCCGGGGTGCGGTACAGGGTGGGGTCCAGGTGGCCGTCGCGGTCGTGCTCGGTCGTCGTCATGGCCGTCCCCTTTGCGGACGCCGGACAGATGCCCCGTACCACGAGCGTTTCACAGCCCCGCGGACCTGCCAAGGCGGGACGGCGCGTGCCCGGTCGCCGGGACGCGGACCGGGCACGGCGGGCTGGCCGGCGCCGGCGGTGTGCACCGCCGGCGCCCGCTGCCGTCAGGCTCCGGCGGCCGAGGCCAGGTAGGCGGCGGTCGCCTCGGGGTCGTAGAAGTACGCCTCATAGTCCGACGGGTCGTCGAAGCCGTTGGCGAAGCGGTTCGCCACGGCCGGCAGCTGCCCGGCGGCGCCGATCAGGCCCAGGATGTGCTCCGGCGGCGGGCCGAGCAGGGCGTTGGTCCACTTGGTGACCGGCTCCGCGGTGGCCCAGAAGCGGGCGAAGGCGGACTCCATCCAGTCCCGGTCGAAGACCTTGTCGCCGTGCTCGACGATGGCGTCGAGGTAGGCGGCCGCGCACTTGGAGGCGCTGTTGGAGCCCTGGCCGGTGATCGGGTCGTTGGCCACGACGACGTCGGCGACGCCCAGCACCAGTCCGCCGGAGGGCAGTTCCGCGACGGGGTGCCGGACGACCGGCGCGAACCGCCCGGCCAGGGTGCCGCCGGCGTCCGCCAGCTCGACGTCACGTGCGCGCTCGTACTCCCATGGAAGGTGCTGCTTCATCAGTTCCAGGGTGATCCGCAGGTGTTCGCGCGGGTCCTTCACCCCGTCGAAGACGTCGAGCGGACCGCCCGGCAGCCCCTCCCAGAAGAGGATGTCGCAGGGTCCGGAGACGGTGAGGGCCGGGATCACGATCAGCTCGCCCGCACCGGGCACCATGTTGAGCCGCACCGCGTGCACATCGGGGTGCTCCGGTCGCGGGGCGAGGCCGTGCACATAGGCGACGGCCAGCGCGCGCTGCGGGCGGTCGTAGGGGGAGCGTTCCGCGTTCCGTCCGAACAGGGAGACCAGCTCGCCCTTCCCGGCCGCGACCAGCACCAGGTCGTAGGCACGGGCGAAGTAGTCCAGGTCCCCGACCGTGACACCGTGCACGACGAGCCGGCCGCCGCGCTCGACGAAGGTCTCCAGCCAGCCGGCCATCTTCACCCGCTGGTCGACGGACTGCGCG
The DNA here is from genome assembly GCF_057707665.1 of Actinacidiphila sp. bgisy167. Taxonomy (NCBI): domain Bacteria; kingdom Bacillati; phylum Actinomycetota; class Actinomycetes; order Kitasatosporales; family Streptomycetaceae; genus Actinacidiphila; species Actinacidiphila sp. bgisy167. Next base: position 37,192 of record NZ_JBYIQP010000049.1, read on the forward strand.
TACGCGTCCAGCCGTCCCATCCAGTCGATCGGCCGTGATCCGTCGGGCGCGGCGACGGAGACGCCCAGACCCTCGATCCGGGGGGTCTGCTCCTCCCAGAAGTTCAGGCCCAGGTCGCGCTCGTGCGCCAGCGCCGTGCCGAACATGCACTGGGTGGACATGACACGCCCATGGCGTATCTCGTCCGCCGTGCGGTTGGACATGACGGTGACCTCGTATCCCCGGGACTGCAGGCCCAGGGCCAGTTGGAGCCCGGACTGTCCGGCTCCCACGATCAGTATCTTGGGCAAGGCGGCATGCTCTCTCGTACGGTGCGGCATGGTTGCGTCCGGCGGGCGTCCCCACGACTCCCCCGGAGGACTGCTACTCCGGCTGGCCCACGAGCGCCTGCTTGACCAGGGCCAGCAGCACCTGGATCACCGACTGGCGGTCGCGGGCGTCGCATATCACCACCGGGACCTCGTCGGGCACGGCGAGCGCCTCGCGGACGTCGAACTCCTCGTAGGCGGTGGTCCCCTCGAAGTGGTTGACCGCCACGGCGTAGGGCAGGCCGCTGCTCTCGAAGTAGTCCAGCGCCGGAAAGGCGTCGGCCAGCCGGCGGGTGTCGGCGAGGACGACCGCGCCGATCGCCCCGCGCACCAGGTCGTCCCACATGAACCAGAAGCGCTGCTGGCCGGGGGTGCCGAACAGGTAGAGCACCAGCTCACGGTCGAGGGTGATGCGGCCGAAGTCCATCGCCACCGTGGTGGTGGTCTTGTCCGGGGTGGAGCCGAGGTCGTCGATGTCCTCGCTGGCCCGGGTCATCACCGCCTCGGTGGTGAGCGGGGTGATCTCCGAGACCGCGCCGACGAAGGTGGTCTTGCCCACGCCGAAGCCGCCCGCCACCACGATCTTGGTCGACGTGGGGGCGCGGCTCACGTCGAGCTGCCACTCCTGCAGGCCGTCTTCTTCCGCGAGGGACGACATGTCAGAGCCTGCGAAGTCCACTGAGCACCCTCTCCAGCAGCGCGTGATCGGGGGCCCCGGGCCCGTGCCCGGTCCCGAACACGCGGATTCTCCCCTGATCGGCCAAGTCGCTGAGCAGCACCCGGACCACGCCGAGCGGCATGCGCAGCAGCGCCGAGATCTCCGCCACCGAGCGCATCCGGCGGCACAGTTCCACGATGGCCAGCATCTCCGGCATGACGCGCTCGGCCCAGCTGCCCGCGGTCAGCTCCCGGCGCTCGGTGGGGCCGTCGATCGTCGCGACGAAGGTCTCCACCAGCAGCACATGGCCGAACGAGGTACGTCCACCGGTCAGCGCGTACGGCCGGACGCGGGCGGCCCGGCGCCCGGCACCGCGCACCGGGAGGGCGGCGGCTGCCTGGGCGGCGGGGATCACCGGAGCGCTCATCAGTGGCCCTCCTCACTCGCGTGCCGCAGCTCCGTGCGGAGCGCGGGGGTGAGCGCGTGGCCGGCCCGGCCCACGAACAGGGCCATGTGGTAGGCCACGACGCTCATGTCGCAGTCGGCGTCCGCGTGGACGCCGAGCAGCGAACCGTCCCCGATCGTCATGACGAACACGCTGCCGTTCTCCATCGACACGCCCGTCTGGCGCACACCGCCGCCGTCCATCAGACGCGCGACGCCGTCGGTCAGCGAGGCGATGCCGGAGACCACCGTGGCCAGGTCGGCGGAGGTGCCCGCCGGGCCCCTGGGCCGGCCGGCCGCGCGCTTCACCGCCGCCGGCCCGGCCGCGCCCTCGTCCGCCGGCGTCTCGTCCGCCGTGCCGGCCGCGTCCTCAGGGTCGGCCGCGTCCTCAGGGTCGGCCGCGTCCTCGGGGTCCGAGGACAGCAGCAGCAGTCCGTCCGAGGAGACGACGGCCACGGAGCGGATTCCGGGCACGTCCTCCACGAAATTGGTCAGCAGCCACTGGAGGTTGCGTGCCTCGCGGCTCAGGCCCCGTTCACTCTCTGTGTCCGTACCGGCAGACATCAACTGCGTGCCTCCTCGACGCCTTCGGCTTCGACTTGTCGGTGCCCCCCTGGACCACTGCCTTCTTCTGCGGCCGTGTCGGCGGCCTTCCTCGGCGCGGGCAGGCCGCGCCGGATCTCCTGCGTCTCGGCCTGGGCGTCCGCCCGGCCCTCGCGCAGGCCCTGGGCGAAGCCGCCGAGCTTGCGCCGCAGCTCCTCCGGGTCCACCCCGCCGCCTTGCCGGGCCCGCGCCCTGACCTGCGGTTCACCCGAGAGACCCGTGGACCGCGGCACCCGCTGCGGAAGCCCCTTGGCGGTGAGCGCGACGCCGTCCGGCGCCTCCGCCGGGGCCGGACCCGGAGCCGCTGCCGGAGCAGCGGCCGGCGTGGCTTCGTGCTGCGGCGCCACGGCGGGGGCGGGCTGGTCGGCGCGGGCGTGCTCGACGGCCTCGTCGGGCTCTGGTTCCGCCTCGGACGCCGCCTCAGGCGCTTCCCCGGACGACGCCGTCGCCGGCTCCGCGACCGCCGGCGTCGTCCGCGCCTCCTTCGCGGGCTGCTCCCCCGCCCGCTCCTCCCCCTCCTGCTCCTCGCGCGCCCGCCGCAGCGTCGTGCGCGGCTGCCACGGCTCGCCCGCGACGGCCGCCTCCACCGGGGTCTGCGGTCCGTCCGGGTCCTCCGCGGGCGCGGTGAGCGCCGCGGGGACGAGCACCACGGCGGTGGTGCCGCCGCGCTTGGCGTCGCGGAGCTGCACACGGATGCCGTGCCGGGCGGCGAGCCGCGCGACGACGTACAGGCCCAGGCCGGCGGCCTCCGCGGAGACGGAGAAGTGCTCCGCGGCGTCGGCCTGCGTCAGCAGCGCGTTGAGCTCGTCCAGCCGGGCCGTGGGCACTCCTATCCCCTGGTCCTCCACCGACAGCATGAGTTCGCCGCTCTCCAGCGCCCAGCCGGACAGCTGCACCTCGGACTGCGGCGGGGAGAACGCGGCCGCATTGTCGAGGAGTTCGGCGATCAGATGGCTGAGGTCGTCGGCGGCGAAACCCGCGATGCGCCCCGCGGGCAGCTGTTCGATGCGGACCCGCTCGTACGTCTCGATCTCGGAGACCGCCGCGCGCGCCACGTCGACCAGCGGGACGGGCCTGGGGTGCCCGTGGCCGTGCTCCGCACCCGCGAGCAGCAGCAGGTTCTCGCTGTTGCGGCGCATACGGGTGGCCAGGTGGTCGAGCTTGAACAGCTGGGCGAGCTCGTCCGGGTCGTGGACGAGCTCCTCCAGCCGCTCGATCAGCGTCAGCTGGCGTTCGACCAGGCCGAGGGTGCGCAGCGTCAGGTTGACGTAGGTGCCGTGCACATTGCCCTGCAGTGCGCCCAGGCGTGTGGTGAGCTCCTCCTGCCGGGCGTGCAGCTCGTCGCGCTCCGCGGCGAGGGCCTCGCGCACGCCGTGCAGCCTGGTGTGCTCCGCGTCCTGCTCGGCCACGCGCCCGCGCAGCCCGGCGACCTCGGCGCGGAGCGCGTTGATCGCGCGGGCCGTCGCCGCGAACTCGTCGGAGCCGACGACGTCGACCGGCTCGCCCGTGGGCACGTCCCCGCGGGCGAAGCGGCGCAGGGCGGCGGCCGGACGGGTGATGGAACGGGCCGTGGACACTCCGGTGCCGAGGACGAGGAGGAAGCACACCGAGGCGAGGGCGACGCGCAGTTCGAGCGCCGTCACGTCATCGTCGCGCAGCGCGGCGAGCCGGTCGGCGGCCGCGGCCGCGAGGGAGGACTCGACGCCGCGCATCATGTCGATCCGCGCGGAGAGCGCCGCCTGGACGGACGCCGGCTTCAGCGCGCGGTCGGCGGCGGAGAGCGAGGAGCCCTTCAGCAGCTGCTTCAGCCGCTTCTCGGCGGTGCTGACGTCGGAGCCGGTGACCGTCTGGTCGTACTGCTCGACCGCGGCCCGCGTGGCCGTGGCGCGGAAGTCGGCGAGCGCGGACCGCTCGCCGACCGCGGCGGTCTGCGCGGCGGCGACCAGCCGGGACTGCCGGCCGTCCGCGGTGAGCGCGCCCACCAGCAGGCCGCGCTGGACGGAGGCCTCGTCGACGGCGCGGGCGAGTTCGGGCAGCGCGGCGGTGTCGGCGGAGGCGCCGCGGGCGGGCAGCGAGCGGGCGACCGCGCCGGTGACCCCGTTCAGCGCCCGGATCACCGGGTCGTAGGCGGCGACGACGGCCTCGGCGGAGCCGGGTCCGGCATCGGCCTTGCGCCGGAGGGCGGGGAGTTCGCCGAGCTGCCGGACGACCTCGGCGGTCGCGTCGGCGAGGGCGGGGGCGTCGTCGGTGTCGGCGTCGGCCACCGCCGCCAGCACCTCCGCGACCTGGCGGTCGACCCGCTCGCGCCGGCTCGCCGGAACGCCGGTGCCGTCCTCGGCGGAGCGGTCCCCCGCCACGAAGGCGGTCATGGCGTCCCGCTCGTCGGCCAGGGCATGCGACAACGCCACCGCCTGGGTCCCCAGTCGCGCCATGCCGACCAGTCGCTGCGACTCGGCCAGATCCCGCACGCCCGCGGCAACGCCCGGAGCGGAGGCCGCCAGAACCGTGACGGCGCAGATCAACAGGGCGACCAGCAGTCTCTGCCGGACGCGCTTGGTCCGCGGGTTACGTCGTGTTCGCACCGGTGCTCGCTATCCCGTCTCGCCTGATCCACTGGTCCCGAGATGACGACACATCGGCCGAGCGCCGAGCACGGCAACGACTGGCCTCATCCCGGCATCGTCCCGACCTTCTCAGGCCGACCCGGACTGCAGATGTGCGTCCCCCGACCCGACACCTGAACGAGTGAATCGCACCCGCAAGTTGGCGTTCAACTCGCCCGCCGGACCGCCCCACGCGCGTCCCCCCGCCGCCCGGTCCCGGAGGTGGCATGACGGCCGCCGCCCTGGCAGTATGCGCACCTTCACTCGCCGGTAATCGGCGCCGGGACTCGAACAGGGTCCCGGGGCGGCTGCTGCAGACTGGGCGCATGCGCATCGAGACGGCGACCGAGTCCGGAAGCCCGGGCCGCCCCAACGAGGACTTCGCGGCGGTGGCCATGCCCGCGTCAGGCGGCGGCGGTGCACTGGTGCTCCTGGACGGCGTCACCCCTCCCGACGGCCCCACGGGATGCCGTCACGACGTGCCCTGGTATGTCGCCCGGCTGGGCGGATCCATGATCGAACTGTCCGTTTCCCCCACCGGCCGGAGCCTGGCGGAGTGTCTAGCGGAATCCGTCCGCCGCACCGCCGACGCGCACCGCGACACGTGTGACCTTTATCACCGGCACACCCCTCAGGCGACCGTGGTGGCGGTCCGGTGGAATGCGGACACCGTGGAACATCTGGTGCTGTCCGACTCGGTGCTGCTCATCGAGGACACCGCAGGCCAGGTGTCCGCCGTACGCGACGACCGGCTGGACCGGCTGCCCGCGCCGCTGCTCGCGCGGCGGGCCGAGGTACGCGCGCTGCCGCGCGGTACGGCCGCCCGCGCCGCGGCCGCCGCGGAGTACGGACGGGCGGTGGAGGCCCTGCGCAACGCCGAGGGAGGCTTCTTCACCGCGGCGGCGGACCCCGCGGTCGCGGCCCGCGCCGTCACCGGCACCCGGCCGCGGTCGCGGGTCCGCGCGGTGGCGGCCCTGACGGACGGCGCCGCCCGGCTGGTCGAGGTCTTCCACGAGCTGGACTGGCAGGGCGTGTTCACCCTGCTGGACGAGGCGGGACCGGAGGAACTGCTGCGCCGGGTGCGCGCGGCGGAGTCCGCGGACCCGGAGGGCGCCCGCTTCCCGCGCGGCAAGGTGCGCGACGACGCGACCGCGGTGATCGCGCGCTGGTGAGCGCGACCGGCACACAGGAGCGCTCGCGGCCAGCACGCGGTGACGCGCCGTCAGGCGCGGCCGCGCACCTGTTCCGCGCGCGGTGTGCGGGCGCGGCGCTGACGGCCGCTCCCGGCGTACCCGGCCCTTAAGGCCCGCGCGGCTACGCGCCGTCCTGCTCCTGCGACGCGTTGAGCTGACCGAGCAGACGGGCCAGTTCGCGCAGCTCGTCGCGGTCCCACCCCCTGAGCCGGCTGACGTAGCGCGCGCGACGTGCCTGCCGGACGCGCGAGAAGCGAGCGGCGCCCTCGTCGGTCAGCTGGATGAGGAAGGCCCGCCCGTCGGCGGGGTCGGGCTCGCGCCGGATGAGCCCGAGCTCCTCGAGCGCGCGCAGTTGACGACTCATCGTCGCCTTGCCGACGCCGAAGTAGCCGGCGAGCACGGTGGCCCGTTCGGGACCGGTCTCGGCCAGCCGGGCGAGGATCGCGTACGCCGCGGGCTCCAGGTCCGGGTGCACCTCGCGGGCCATCTCGCCGGAGGACGCGCGGGCGCGCCGCAGAAGGACGGTGAGCTCGCGTTCGAGCGCCTCCATGACCGGGTCTTCCTCCCTGGGGGAGCCGGCGGTTCCGGCCACCTGGTCACCCGCTTTCCGTCGTGAACGTCTCGTCTCCGGCTGTCGCGTGAGCGGCGGTTCCAGTATTTCGCAGCGGTGCGCCGACGGCGTGACCAGGGGCCCTGCCCGTCGTGTCCCGCTTCGCCGTCCGCCCGACCCGCACGGCCGCGCGTGCGGCAGGTACGGAGTGCGAGGACGTCCCGTGTGGCCGCCGCCGGAGCCGGACGCACAGGGGCGGCCCCTCCCCGCCCGTTCTCGGGCCGGGAAGGGGCCGCTCGGCGTGCACCCGGTGGCGTCCCGCCGTCAGGCCGCGACCGTGGGCTCCTGCGCCGGGGAGCCGGGCTCCAGGCCGGAGTCCGCGCCGGTGACGGCGGGCTCCAGCGCCAGCTTCAGCACCTGCCGGACGTCGGAGACCGCGTGCACCTCCAGCTTCTCCAGGACCTCGGCCGGGACGTCGTCCAGGTCCGCCTCGTTCCGCTTGGGGATCACCACGGTGGTGATCCCGGCGCGGTGCGCCGCCAGCAGCTTCTGCTTGACGCCGCCGATCGGCAGCACCCGCCCGGTCAGCGACACCTCGCCGGTCATCGCCACGTCGGCGCGGACCCGGCGCCCCGACAGGAGCGAGGCCAGGGCGGTCGTCATGGTGACGCCCGCGCTCGGGCCGTCCTTCGGGACGGCGCCCGCCGGGACGTGCAGGTGGACGCCGCGCTCCTTCAGGTCGCCGACCGGCAGCTCCAACTCGGCCCCGTGCGAGCGCAGGAAGGAGAGCGCGATCTGCGCGGACTCCTTCATCACGTCGCCCAGCTGCCCGGTGAGCTGCAGCCCGCTGCCGCCGGTCTCCGGGTCGGCGAGCGACGCCTCGATGTAGAGCACATCGCCGCCGGCGCCGGTCACCGCCAGGCCCGTGGACACGCCCGGCACCGCCGTGCGCCGCTCCTGCGGGTCCTGCGCGGACTCCGGCACATGGTGCGGGCGTCCGATCAGCTCCCGCAGGTCCTCCGGCGTCACGGTGTACGGCAGTTCGCGCTCCCCCAGCTCGTGCTGGGCGGCGACCTTCCGCAGGATGCGGGCGAGCGACCGCTCCAGGGTGCGCACGCCGGCCTCGCGGGTGTACTCCCCGGCCAGCTTGCGCAGGGCCGCCTCGTCCACCACCACCTCGTCCTCACCGAGTCCGGCCAGCTCGCGCTGGCGCGGCAGCAGGTGGTCGCGGGCGATGACGACCTTCTCGTCCTCGGTGTAGCCGTCCAGCCGCACCAGCTCCATGCGGTCCAGCAGCGGCTCCGGGATGGCCTCCAGGACGTTGGCGGTGGCGAGGAACACCACGTCGCTCAGGTCCAGCTCGACCTCCAGGTAGTGGTCCCGGAAGGTGTGGTTCTGCGCCGGGTCCAGCACCTCCAGCAGGGCGGCGGCGGGGTCGCCCCGGTAGTCGGAGCCGACCTTGTCGATCTCGTCCAGCAGCACCACCGGGTTCATCGACCCGGCTTCCTTGACGGCGCGGACGACGCGGCCGGGCAGCGCCCCGACGTAGGTGCGCCGGTGGCCGCGGATCTCCGCCTCGTCGCGGACGCCGCCGAGCGCGACGCGCACGAACTTCCGCCCCATCGCGCGGGCCACGGACTCGCCCAGCGAGGTCTTGCCGACGCCCGGCGGGCCCACCAGGGCCAGCACCGCGCCTCCGCGGCGGCCGCCGACGACCCCGAGGCCGCGGTCGGCGCGGCGCTTGCGCACGGCCAGGTACTCGGTGATGCGTTCCTTCACGTCCTCCAGGCCCGCGTGGTCGGCGTCCAGCACCGCCCGCGCGCCGGGGATGTCGTAGGAGTCCTGGGTGGTGTTGTTCCACGGCAGCTCCAGGACGGTGTCCAGCCAGGTGCGGATCCAGCTGCCCTCGGGGGACGCGTCGCTGGACCGCTCCAGCTTCTCGACCTCCTTCAGGGCGGCCTCGCGCACCTTCTCGGGCAGGTCGGCGGCCTCGACGCGCGAGCGGTAGTCGTCCGCCTCGTCCTCCGGGTCGCCGTTCAGCTCGGCCAGCTCCTTGCGGACGGCCTGCAGCTGCTGCCGCAGCAGGAACTCGCGCTGCTGCTTCTCCATGCCCTCCTGGACGTCCTTGCGGATGCTCTCGGCGACGTCCTGCTCGGCGAGGTGGTCGCGCAGCCACTGCGTGGCCAGCCGCAGGCGGGCGGCCGGGTCCAGGGTCTCCAGCAGCTCGACGCGCTGGCTGGTCGTGAGGAAGCCGGAGTAGCCGGCGTTGTCCGCGAGCTGCGAGACGTCCTCGATCTGCTGGACGCGGTCCACGATCTGCCAGGCGCCGCGCTTGCGCAGCCAGCTGGTGGCGAGGGCCTTGTACTCCTTCATGAGCTCCGCGACGCTGCCGGGGGCCTCGGCCGGCGCGGGCTCGGCGAGCTCGGTGCCCTCCACCCACAGGGCGCGGCCGGGGCCGGCCGTGCCGGCGCCGATGCGCACGCGGCTGACACCGCGGATGACGGCGCCGGGATCGCCGTCCGACAGGCGTCCCACCTGCTCGACGGTGCCCAGCGTGCCCACGCCGGCGTAGTCGCCGTCCACCCGGGGAACGAGCAGCACCCGCGGCTTGTTGCCGGAACCGGGCTGCGGCTGCCCGGACCGGTGCGCGGCCTGCGCCGCCTCGACCGCGGCGCGCGCTTCGGCGTCGGTCAGGTCCACCGGCACGACCATGCCGGGCAGGACCACCGCGTCGTCGAGGGGCAGCACGGGCAGGGTGAGCGGCGCGAACGCCGACGAAGACGACTGAGCCATTATCTCTCCCTAAGCAATGAAGTTGAGCTACGCAGGCTCAATGCATCTGAGGCCCCTCGTGTTCCCCGCGGTGTGTTCGCTGTGAGCGATCGGCCGCGGCGCACCGTGGGGGAGACGCGGCGCCCACTGAGCGGCGACTTCGGGGTCCGCTCCGAAAAGCCCCGCCGCGGACCCGCCCTCCCGTGAACCGCGCGCGGCAGCGGCGGCGATAGAGGGGTGTGAGACTCTTCCGGCCCATGACCCACGAGCCGCCCGGGGACGACGCGCTGCTGCGCGCGGTCGCCCGGGGCGACACCCAGGCCCTCGCGGATCTCTACGACCGCCACTCCGGCTGGCTGCACGCCCGGCTCACCCGGCGCTGCGCCGACCCCGAGACCGTGCGTGAGGTGCTGCAGGACACCTTCGTCACGGCCTGGCGCTCGGCAGGCGCCCACAGCGGCGGCGGCGCGGGCGGCTGGCTGTGGGTGATCGCGGTCCGGCGGCTGGCGGACGCGCGTCGCGCCGCCGCGCGGGCCGGCACCCGTGACCTGCTCGCCACCCAGGAACCCGGCACCGTCCCGTCCGCCGAGGAGGACGTCCTCGCGGGGCTGGCGTACGGCGACGTGGGGGCCGCGCTCGACCGGATCTCCCCCGAGCTGCGTGACGTGCTGCGGGCCACCGTGGTCGACGGCCTCACCACCCGTGAGACCGCGCGCCTGCTCGGCATCCCCGAAGGCACCGTCAAGACCCGGGCCCAGCGGGCGCGGCGCGAGCTGCGCTCGATGCTGGCCGCCCTCGATCCCGCGGGAGGCACCGCATGACCGGTTCCGTGCGAGGGCGCCTTCGGCGCCTCCCGCTGATCCGCCGCCCCGACCCGGCCGCCTGGCACGTGCCGGACGCGGTGGCCGCCGCCTACGCGGACGGCACACTGCCGGAGACCACCGCCTGGTCCGTGGACAAGCATCTGGAGCAGTGCGCGGCCTGCGCCGACCGGGTGTCCACGCGGGCCCGTACGGGCCCGCATGGAGCGACACTGGCGCAGGTACGCCAGGTGGTGCTGGCGCAGGTGGCGAGTGCCCCTGTCCGAGGCGCCGCGGCCCTCCCGGCCGTACGGTCGCGCCCGTGGCCGGCGGCGCTGCGGTCCGCGTACGCGCCGCGCGCGCCCTGGATGGCGTCGTTGCTGCTCGCGGTGGTGGCGGCCGTGGCGCTCACCCGTTTCGTCGCCGTCCCGGGCGCCGATCCGTGGCTGCTGCTGCTCGCGCCGCTGCTGCCGCCGACCGGGGTGGCGCTCGCATACGGGAGGCATGCCGACCCGGTGTACGAGCTGGCCGCCTCGACACCGTCCGGGGGGCTGCGTCTGCTGCTGGTGCGCACGGGTGTCGTGCTGGCCGCCTGCGTACCGCTGCTCACAGCCGCCGGAGGGCTGCTGGCGGGGGCGGGCGCCGCCGTCGCCTGGCTGCTGCCGGGACTCACACTCACCGCGGCCACCCTCGTCCTCGGCAGTTGGACCGGCTGCCACCGGGCCGCCGCGATCGTGGCGACCGGGTGGGTGACGGCGGTGGTCCTGTGCGGGCCGCCGGCCACCGCCAGGAACCTGCTGTTCTCCGGTGCCGCACAGCAGGCGTGGGCGGCGGCGGGCGCCTCCTGCGTCCTCCTGCTCGCCCTGCGCCGTACCGCCTTCGACCACATGGAGCGCCTTTGACACCTCCCCTCCCTGAAGGGAGGGGATTCCTGGCTCAGGCTGCCTCCGGGAGCAGCGCCCCCGGAGGTCTTACGCCCTCGACACC